>JAFWFL010000074.1 GCA_017515595.1 Coriobacteriales bacterium | reverse complement strand
TGAGTATTCATCGAAAGGCCTCCTTTTGTTTGTGGCTCTGGCGCCGTTTTTTGGACAAGCTGATGCTAACCCACGTACACATTTAAATCAACATCAGGAGGTCTTTCGGTGCCGCCCTGCGATGAACATATTGTCTGTTCACTCACCCTGTTCACTCCAACATGCATCTCACCCGCAGCATTAAAAATACCCTGCCTATCATTGACGATAAGCAGGGTATGCACAATGTTACTTATAAAGCGCCGGGTTTCTCGGCAGTATTCGTAAATACAACAATCAGCGCTGGTGCGCAAACCTCCTATTGGAGAAGGCCCAGCATATTGAGGGTTGTGTCCTCTTCAAAGCAAATGACGCAGAGCATGTTTACATAGTCACCCGTTGCATTGGGCAGGCATAACATGCCGGCGTACACCGGAACTTCTTCTCCGTCAATGGTGGCTGTGCAGGACATCCAAACAACGATGCCGGAAGCCCAGGGCTCTGTGTTGGTTGTACTATATTGCTTTGCATTTGCTATCATCGAATCAACAAGTGCAATGTTTGTAGCAGAAGCTAAAGGTGAATCAGCAAGAGTTCCTGCACAATCTTTGATTGCTGCGAGCAAACCATCCGAGAAGTTTCTGTACTCTTGATCAGGCGTGATGCCAACTGCAGTAAGGAATGCTCCAATAAACGCAGCTGTCTGCTCTTTCACATATTTTTTGTTGATCGCTCGGCCGTCTTGATTGCTCAGAATAACGCTCATCAGCTCTTCGCCGGTATCAGTGTTTATAGCTGCCAAATCAACAACCGCACCATTCTTGGCAAGGTCTTCGTCTGCGAGGGCAACGTCTTCTTCGCTGATAGGAGCTACCCCGGACCATGAATTGTCAAGATAAATCTTGTATCCAAAGGAATCACTTACAAACATCATGCTTGAATCATCATACATACCAGAAATACTTGCCAAAGCGTTAGCATCGTTCTCTGGGGTCAAGAGCTGGCATGCATTGAGCAAGTCGGAGGTTGTATCGGTCATAAAGCTGATCGCGGTAGCCATCATGAGGTTATCGCCTTGAGGGATAAACACAATTTGGAGATAGAACGGCACATCCACGCCTTCTGATGTCATAGTTCCGCGACAATAAAGAAGCGGGACTTCAAGATCGCCCAATTGTACAACGTAAACGTTGTTTCGTGATAATTTTGCAGGATACCCAACCGCCTCGATCATTGACTGAGCAAATACATCTTTGTTTTCCTCAAGATAAGCTTTATCGATGGTCTCGTGAGCCTCGTTGTATACGATTTGCGTCAGGATAGTTTCTAGGGTTTCGCTGTTAATTGCAAATAAGTCAACTGCGATACCTTCTTCTTTGAACGCTTCGTATGCGTCGTCAACTGTCTTGGCAGTTTGCGCTTCCACTAACCAGACGTCACCAAATTCATAGGCAACGCCAAAACAGGTATTGGTATAAAGGCCGGAGGCTTCGTCATATACACCAAATGGATTGTCTTCAGATGCCGGTGTAGTTTCAACTTCAGTTGGTGCAGTTGCCGTTCCCAAAATCGATCCTAAAAGGTCCCCAATTGTTCCCTCGGCAAAAGCACTACCGGCGCCAACAGTAAGGGCACCTGCTAAGACTAACGACAAAATAAAAGCCGACGCCGCCGTTCTTCCTGCTTTCATAGTACGTCCTCCCATCCACAAAACACATTTAACATTTTGACCCCAACATCATATTATAAAACCCAAATCGGCCTTCTTTACCACCCATACCATCTTACTTAATTTCATCACCGGCTCCGCTGTCTTCTAATCCCTGCCTGAGCACATAATAGAGCTGAGAGCTGAGAATATATCGTTCCCTGGAACCGACTGTTTTTGAGAAGGTGGTTCCGTCATCGAACATAACCGTGAGAGTGTTTTCGCCCCAGTCATTATCATATTTAACGATTTCAAAACCATCGGGATCTTCACGCAGCAGGTCAAGGCCTGTAAGGTTGTCTATGCATTTGCTCCATAGTTCTTGAGAAACAGGGAGGTTTTCTCCTTCAATAACTTTACGAGAAGAGCTTGAGTAATAATTCCCCGAGATAAGGATGCTTCCGTCTTCAAGAACATCTGCTTTGTAATAAAAATTGTCGTTTTGGCGGTATTCGGGAGCTACAATCACAAAGGTAAAACTCGAAACGCGGTCAAAAGCGGTTTTCTCGGCAATGAGGTTTAACAGCTCATCTGCGATCACGCTGCCAAGAGTATTAAAACTCTCGTTTGGAGTGCCACAATAATAGAGATACCCTTCTTCTTCATATGATTTTTCATAATCGAACGCAATCAGCGCTTCTGATGTGCTGTCAATTGCAAACCTCATGGTTTGCTCGCCCGTGAGGGGATGGAAATAGTAACTGGTAAAATCATGCGCATCATTGCTCGAACCGGATCCTGGTTCAAAAGAAATACCTACCAGCGCAGAAGCTCCGGCACGCCTGAGTATCCTGTTATAGAGAGCATTCAAACTGTCATATGAAAGCTTGACTTTGGTTTGTTCAACCTTACCGCCTGTAAAGATGGCTCTGATTGTTACATTCCAACCGTCGTACCGGTATATTTCAGCGAGAATCTGTTCATAATCTTCCAGCCCGGGCAAGGTTCCGGGCAATGAAAGATAAACCCGTTCCGGAGGATAAAGTGATTGTATCTCGGAGACATCGCCGTTCAAAATAAAGAATCGCTCAAGGTACAATTTGATAGCGTCAAAGCCTTCGCGTGGCAAGCCGCCCAAGCCTCCGTTGGCATCACCGTCTATTGACTCGCCTGACGCATACTCAATCTTGAGAGAAAAATCTCCGTCACAATTAGGAAGACCATCTGTCTGTTCATGAACACCGTTGAGCTCGGCAAGCTGGTATTCGCGCACCAATGCTTCAAGTCCGGCAACGTCATCTTGAGTAAGCGCGATGGGGTTCTCGGGCTCATCGCTCCTCGTATCGCTGTCCTTTACAAGAATAAACTGACCCTGGTCTTGTGCCTGAATAACCTTATATGTTCCTCCGCCGTTGGTTTCGCCATAAAAAGACAGATAAAATGAGGTAATCGCGGTCGATTGGATTTCTTTGGAGGCATCATGGTCAGTATTGCTTCTATGCATACCCGTTGGTTCCGGCTCAAAGTCCATAGAATAATCTGTGCCCGTTGGTGTTGGCTCGTCTGCATGGGCAGGCGCGCTATTAAAACCGAGTAAAAGCATGACAGCTGCACCCACCATCAATATCGAAGCCAAGTATACAGTCTTGTCCAATAAACTAAGAGGCAAAGAACAGCCCGTTTGTACTGTGCCTGAATGATTGTGACGTTTCATTTACATCATACTCCTCATCTGGCCGCTTCTTATAGGAAAGAAAACGTACCTGGGCATTGTACCCCTTTTATAAGAAATACGTGTTCCAAAGACAGGTGAACGGTATTGCAGATAAAGTGTAGCAGTATCCGAGATATGTCAACCGGAACATTGTTACTATACTGGTCTCAGCATTTTTGAAAGGAGCGCGCTATGACGGCATCGTTTGTAACATCTTTATATATTGATTGGGAAGAAGTTGCACCGGACTCATATTACCGGAATATCCCCGCATTGAGATCCTTTGACGAGCTGCATTTTGATTCCAATATCACGCTCTTTTGCGGAGAAAACGGTACGGGCAAATCAACACTCATTGAAGCTATTGCCATTGCCTTTGGATTTAATCCTGAGGGAGGAACGCGCAATTTTGCCTTTAGTACCTACCGCGATACCTCTGATCTCTCAGCCGCAACCCATTTGTTCCGCGGTATGAACCGGGCCGGCAGCGGTTACTTTTTTAGGGCGGAGAGCTTTTTCAATGTCGCAACAAAAGCCAAAGAATACTGGGGAGATGAAAAATCTCCTTACGGAGACATTCATACACAGTCCCACGGCGAAGGGTTTCTCTCCTTCTTCCAGGCTTTTGAGCGCGCCGGCCTCTACATCATGGACGAGCCTGAAGCAGCGCTTTCTCCCCAGCGCCAGCTTACCCTTTTGGCTCAAATATATGATATGGCTCAGACAGGTTCCCAGTTTATTATTGCGACACACTCGCCCATACTCTTAGGCACGCCTAATGCCTGCATTTATTCA
This sequence comes from Coriobacteriales bacterium, assembly GCA_017515595.1. Taxonomy (GTDB): domain Bacteria; phylum Actinomycetota; class Coriobacteriia; order Coriobacteriales; family UMGS124; genus RGIG5691. The sequence continues at coordinate 14,339 of JAFWFL010000074.1, read as the reverse complement.
TTTGATGACGAGAAGATCTCGAGAATTGACTATGAAGATACCTCGAGCTATCAAATAACGGAGCTGTTTATCAACAACAGAGACCGCTTGCTCAGACAACTTTTGAGCTAGGGAGTACATTTTAGGAGAGTACAAGAAGTATCAGGAAGACGGTTCTTGCGATACCTTGGGATATTTGAGATAAGAGTGTGCCATCCACACGACAGACAAATTTAACCGGTATAGTTTGCAACAATAGTAAAACACTCAGAAAGGGAACCTGCAAACATGATTTCGAGCTCGTTCGTTTGTGCTATAGACGCCCAGGCAGCTGCCAACCCCTCGCGTGTTGCCTTTTTTAACAGCCACAGCGAAAGTATTACGTATGCTGAACTCCGCAGGCTCTCTGACGCTCTTGCCTGTTGGATTTCGCGCAATGATTCAATCACACCTCAAGTGCCTCTCATTGTCTACGGCCACAAGTCGCCCCTCATGCTGGTTTGTTTTCTCGCGTGCGCCAAAAGCGGCCATGCCTATGTTGCGGTTGATACCATTTACCCGGTTGAGCGCATTACGAGCATCGCCGGACAAATTGGTAAAACGGCCGTGCTCGACACCATCTGCGACCAGTCGCCGCTTGCCGGGATTGAACTGGGCATTCCCTATTTTGATGTAAGCGGGATTGTCTCGGCATTCACTGAGGACAGCTCTGCATACGCGGCACAGGCCGCAGAGCTTGCCGGGGTTGGGCAGGACGACGCATTTTATGTGCTGTTTACCTCGGGCAGCACGGGCACTCCAAAAGGCGTGGTTATCACAACACAGTGCGTGGATGAATTCTATCGCTGGACATCGCACGACTTTGTTGGCGCAAACGATCCCGTGCATATTTTTTATAACCGGACGCCCTTCTCATTTGATGTAAGCCTCACCGACATGGCATGCGGCCTCACACGTGGGGACACGCTTTTTGCCCTCGAGTCTGACGCTGATACAAGCATGCGTCTTGCTTTTGAAGCGCTGCACGCAAGCAACGCAACAGATTGGATATCAACACCCTCATATGTTGACCAATGTCTGGCTGACCCCTCGTTTAATGCTGAGCTTATGCCCAACTTAAAACGCATGCTTGTTGCTGGAGAAACCCTTAAACCCGCCACGGTCCTGCGGGTAAAAGAGCGCTTCCCCGGTATCAGGTTTTACAATGGTTATGGTCCTACCGAGTCAACTGACCTTGTAACTACCTGCGAAATTACTGACGAGATGCTTGCTTCTAACAAGCCTTTGCCTATTGGCTATTCCAAACCAAACTCAACTCTTGTGGTGCTTGACCCCGTAACGCTGGTTCCGGTACCAAACGGCTCTAAAGGCGAACTCTTTATTATTGGCGAAACCGTTGCCCGTGAGTATTGGGAGCGTCCCGAGCAAACCCAAGCCGCATTTCACTCCTGCCCCGATACGCTTACCCAGGGCAGACGTTCTTACCGTACCGGCGATGAAGTCACCATGGAAGATGATGGCCTCATTTACTTCCACGGACGGCTTGACCTGCAGATCAAACTGCATGGCTACCGCATTGAGCTTGGTGACATCGAGTCGATTCTTTGCGCGCTTCCGCAGGTACGCATGGCATGCGTGTTACCGGTTATGAGAGACGGTTCCATTGCCCACCTGACTGCCGTCATTGTGCCCACAGAAGCAGGTGCGCGGGGTTTTGCCCTTACCAAAGAGCTTAAGCAGCTGGCCAAGCAGTCACTTCCGGCATACATGATCCCGAGCTCGTTTAAATATATAGACGAGATGCCCCTTAACCCCAACGGCAAAGCAGACCGCAAGGCCCTCGCCCAGCTTATTGGCGAATAAAGGTTTTAGAACAACTCGAGAAGTGCATCAACATCCTCGTCTTTGGTGTACCAGCTTGTTGCGAGACGCACTATGGTGTCTCCCTCTGGGGTATTCTCCCAAAAACCATATTCTACTTGTTGGGCCAAGCGCTCAAGCTGTGCAGGGTTCAGTCTCAGGAATACCTGGTTGGTAGGCGAATCTATTGCCAAGGGAATGCCCTTTTGCGAGAAACCCGCGCGCAGGCGGTCAGCTTGTTTAATAGCTTGAATTCCAACGCGCTCATAAAGACCGTCCTCAAAGAAGGCCTCAAACTGAATGCCGGCTCCAAATCCCTTTGCCAATAGAGCACCATGTTGTTTTACCTGGGCAAAAAAGTGCGGGAACAACTCCGGTTGGGCGAGCACCACAGCCTCGCCATACAATGAGCCACACTTGGTGCCTCCAATATAAAATGCACTCGTTAAACGCGCAAGATCAGCAAGTGAGACATCATTTTGCGGAGTCGCAAGCGCGTACGCAAGCCTTGCTCCATCCACATAGAGCAGCATATTATGAGCTTTGCATACCTCACTCAGAGCTTCGAGCTCTTTGAGTGAATACAGGGTTCCAAACTCGGTAGGCTGCGAGATGTACACCATGCCGGGCATCACCATATGGTCGCGGTTGTCATCAAATTCCCACGTTGTTGCACATGCGTCTACCTGGTCTGCTGTGATCTTACCAAGTGTTTGCTTAAGACCAATTACTTTATGCCCGCCGGCCTCTATTGCACCTGACTCATGGGTATTAATATGTCCGCTCTCAGCCGCAATAACTCCTTGCCAAGGGCGAAGCGCCGCATCAATTACCGTAGCGTTTGCCTGCGTACCGCCCACTAAAAAGTGGATTTCTGCTTGCGGGCATGCACATGCAGCCCGAATCAGCTCACGAGCGCGCTCGCTATGCGTATCAAACCCATAGCCCGTCTGCAGTTCCAAATTCGCAGCAATCAAGTGGTCTACAATAGCCTGATGTGCACCCGCCTGGTAATCACTCGCAAAATGAAGCATTGCGCCTGTTGTCTCGCTCATTCCATTCCCTTCCAAAGATATAACAATTTATATGTAGCGCTATTGTGCACTGTTTTACTCTTAGTTGCAATTATTCCGTGCAAATAAATATGTTGCATTCAGCAATTGTTTACTTATCTTCTTTTTTGCACTATCAACTATACACTTTGTTCTAACAGCAACTTGTCTTTGACGTAATGAATTGTTATACTGTATAACGTTATTAAAAGCACAGGGAAAACAGCACGGCAGTCTTATTGATTTGCCGATATATTCAATTGATGTGACAGATTTGAGGAGGCATACATTGCCAACCGTTCAAGGATCACTGGCAGATACTGCTTTATCGACACAAATGAACACGCGTATAGATCGCGCACTTAAGAATCAGGGTGACACCGTTTTTGCTCGCTATGGCATTACTTCCTCACAGGCTATTAGAAGTCTTTGGCAGTATGCCGCAAGCCACGATGATATTCCGGACTACCTCAAACATCAATTAAGCGAAATTGAAGATCAAAAGAAGAAGCAATTCAAAGCTCTTGTACAAAAGGGCAGTGGTCTTGCACTGCGTTTAGCTGTTGAAGAAAACCTTGTGTCACCTGATGTAGCAGCGACGTACATCTTGAGTCCCGTTGATGATGATAAGCTTCAGGATGAGATGTATGAAGCAATGCTCGATGAGTACCATGCTTCTTGTGATGGGTAGGTTTGTAATGTCTGATCAAATTAATTTAACCAACACTGTGCTATTTGATACTAATGTATGGCTTGATTACTTTCTTAACAGAAATGATATGTCCCAAACAATAGTGGAACTTATTGCTGAAATAGATGCATCAGGCTGTACCGTTGCGACAACAGTCTCTATTAAGAAAGATGTCTTTTATCTTGTACCGCGTGAATTACAAAGGATTGCATCTGCCAGTAACGAACCGCTTTCCTTCAACACTACTCAAACTTCTGCTTACACAGAAATAGCCTGGGCTGTACTTGAGCAAATGGACAACCTCTCAACAATTGTGCCGCTTAATTTACGCGAAGATTTTTTTGCCCGCCATCTGCGAGCTCAGCACGCTGACTATGAGGACGATGCCCTTCTTGCAACAGCACGTTCAATAGGTGCACAATGTGTTGTTACTTCAGACAAAAAGCTTCTCGAGTGTTTCTCGGATATTTGTTGTACTCCTCATGCAGCACTTAATCGTTATAAATCATAAAACAGAATACCATGTTTCTAAGCACATTTAGGAGGCTCCTTATGACAGAACCCATTCAGACTAAGCTTTTCGAAGTATCGGTTCACTTTGGCGGGTGCGTTACTACCCGGAGAGGCAAGGTTGCGCTTGAGCAGGGCCGCAACTATATCTACATAGCAGGTATTACCTCACGTGTGCAGGGCGACAGCATTCGCATGCGCTTTCCCAAAGGGATAACTCAGGGGCAGATTCGTATTTGTGAAGAAATACCCGGTTTTGACGGTCTTCTGAGCGAGGATGCTCAGAATCTCAAGACCGCATACGAGCTTGACGAGAATATCGCCTCTCTTGAAGCTGACATCGAGACATGTGATGTGGAACTCGAGCTCTGGAAGCATAACGGTATGTTTTCTTACGCCGGCTCTGGGGTAACTCCTACCGACGCTATCGCATATATGGAGCTGCTTCCCGGACGTCTGCGCAAAATCGAGCAGCGTCGTCGCGATCTTACCAATAAGTTAAAGCAAACAAACGCGCAGCTTGAAGAGCATCTGCAGGCAACCGGTATCCGCCGTAAAACCCCCTGGGACGGCATGAGACCTGATAGAACCCTGGCTCCTTCGCGCTCCCAAAAGGCGGCTTCTCCCGAGTTCATTGTGGAGAAAGATCTCGAATCGCGCTATATTTTTGCAGAACTCTGGGCCGAGTCTGCCGGTACTTATGCGTTTGATGTTCAATGCTGGCAAACCGGAGCAACCTGGGCTCCCCTGTATGAAGCAGCTGCAGATACCGCGGCAGAGTCAATTGACCTGCGCATGCGTGCCCGTGTGACTCAGACCACCAAAGAAGATTGGAGCCAGATTCACGTACGGCTTTGCTCGGGCAATCCTTCTGTTACCTCCAATATGCCCATCCAGCAGCCCATATACCTTGACCTTGAGCGCAATATGCCCCATTTTGCACCATCGCTTAAGAATATGGCTCCCATGGCTGACTCTGTACCCATGAGTGGCAGAGCCAAATGGGGCGGACGTATGAGCGGGAATACCGAGACCTTTGAAGCTGTCTGCGATGAAGAAGCTGCTCAGGAAGAACCGCTGCTCGAGAGAGTCCAGGTTTTTGATGCCAGCAAGCGCAACCGTCAAACCATGGTGGAGTATGAACTCCCCGGTCTTTGGGACATCGCGAGCGGTACAGAGGGCCAGATTGTTGACCTCGAGCGCCACCAGGTAAATGCCCAATTCCATCACTACGTATTCCCACGCGTAGACGGACAGGCATATCTTGCTGCCCATATTGATACAATACAAGAGCTGTTCCCGCTTGACGGAACCATGTCATGCTATCTTGAAGGCATGCTAACCGGGAATACCTCAATTGATGCCGAGAAGGTCTTGGCTCCCGGCTTTGAAGTGCCATTTGGCCGCAGTAGCCAAATTTCGGTAAAGCGCAAGCTCACCGAGCTCCATACTTCTCAGCCTACGCTTAAAAACCTCACGCTTACGACTTCAGGCTATGAAATTGAAGTAACCAATACACAAAACAGCCCTGTTAACGCTGTGATTGTAGACCAGATACCCGTTGCGCGCGACTCGTCAATTACCGTTGAGGTAAATGAATCAGGAGGCGCAGCTATTACCTCAAAGAGCGGAGAAGTTCGCTGGAATCTCGAGCTTGCCCCAAGCGAAACCCGTACACTCAAGCTGTCATACACCATCAGCTATCCCAAGCGGGAAACCCTTGTAAACTTTGCACGCTGATACCGGATGATACGTGGTCAGAGAATGGGGGACGGTTCTTTTGATACCCCCCCTGCATAATATTAGTTTTTTATTATAACCTCTGGTGTTGTTGGATCATTAATACATCATTTAATATGAGTATTGTAGCAATAATATCAAGAGCATATATAACGACTAGCCAGGTAATCTATAGACTACGTGATAAATTGCTATGTATTTAAAGCAAATATGATTATGACAAGGAATACCATGTTTTTGGATTATCTGCTTAACTTACTACTATCTCCGTCCTCATCAATTTAAGTCACGAGCAGGTAAGATTTTGCTAAACTTACAAATAAAAAGTTGGGGTTGAAAAATCTCAGCTGATAATATTACAAAAATCACTACCAGCTTTGGCATCAAGTATGACAGTATAATTGTTTCTTAATCTCGCTCCAAAGCTGTTTTGTGCTTCAACAGCATCGGTTTTTTTATCTTGTATAACTAGCACGAGAGCTGTTAGAGCCTTGATTTGTTACTCTAGTAGAGCTACATTTCGTGGTGCTAGGTAATTTAAGATTCTTATTCACTTCTGTTTGTGCGATCCCTATGATTGTTGAATCACTCAGGTTTGTTTGTTTGTTTTTTTATTTGGATTTCCGCATGATACAGAACATGTTGAAATTATAAAAATGAGAATAATGATGAGTATAGCTAAACAACCAAATGTACCTGTAGAACTACTTGTTTGAGTTGTGGGTGTAGTATTAATGTGATTAAGACTATTTGAACTGATGGTGTTACTGTTATATTTAATGTCATGGTTGTAATAGTTTTCGTCTCATCGATATTCAGAATCGTTGTTATCAGGATTATCAAGTGATTTACTACAACCAGGGGTAATGTAGCGAAAGTTGGTGTATGAGGGTCTTGGCCTCTATGTCTCACCAATACGTCACTCATTTTAATTCTTGGAACTACATGCGTCAATTACCCCCTCGATGATCATATAAGCCCGCTGTCTTGCCTGTTTTACTTCTTCTTCTGTGGGGGTTTGTATGGTGCGAGGATTAAAAGCATGTGTCATTTGAGCTTTTGATAAAACACATCTGCTCATCCAATCTTGCTCGGTTTCGATCAAAGCAGAGCACACAAGCCGTATAAGAGATTCTTTTGATGGAAAGCATTGTACAACTCGATATCTTCTTTTTATCTCACGGTTTGTACGCTCTTGGATATTATTGGTGCGTATCTTTGTCCAATGAGACACGGGAAAGTGTATATAGGATAGCGCTTCGTCTTCGGCTTCTAACAAGATACTCCCGGCTCTATTCGAAAGTTTTCCTATCTCTTCTGTTGCCTTCTGATAGCATGCCCGTATCGTAAGCGGAGTTTTCTGAGCAAACGTTGCTTTAAGCATCTCACGAGCAAGCTTTTGGTCAGACTGCTTATGAATATGAAACTCAACGTTGCGCATAAGATGGGTAACACACCTCTGGTGGGCTGCTCCTAAAAATACTTCATCGATCGCTTTAACAAGTCCTTTATGATCATCGGAAATGACAAGCTTGACGTCGCACACGCCGCGCTCTTTAATATCGGATAAAAACTCCTTCCAATCAATATAAGACTCCGTATCAATACAATCAGTACCTAAGAAGCGTTTATGACCATCCTCCCCAAGACCTATGGCTGTTACAAAAGCCTGTGATACACTTTTATGATCTATACGGCATCTCACATAGGTTGCATCCAAATATAGGTATGCAAAGCGTATCTCATCAAAGCGACGTGTTCTGAAAGCGCTGACTTCTTCATCGAGTTCGCTGCACATTCTTGATACTTGGGATTTGCTCATCTCAGGTATTCCAAACGCTTCAACAACCTTTTCAACTTTTCCTGTCGATATGCCCATAACATACATTTCCGCTATGGCTGCAATTAAAGATTTATCGACGCGACAATATCTCTCGATAAGATCTTCGGGAAAGAAACTGCCACTTCTGAGTTTTGGTATCTTAAGATTTAACACTCCTTCTGAGGTAAGGAGATGTCTTTCCCTATAACCATTTCGCTGGTTTGTTCTTGTTTCGGAGCTTTTGCCATATTCTGCATTACAGACAATATCTGCTTGAGCTGACATACAGCTGTTAAAAAGCAGCTCGATCATTTTTCGGCCGAACTCTTGGACATCAATACATTCTTTTAGATTATTTAGAGCCAGCTGCTTCAATTCCGGGTTGTTAAAGAGTAAACTATCCATCTGCGGATCATTGCCTTTCTACTCGTGTCTTTTGTGGTGATTGACATTTTAGACAATGATCCGTTTCTTCTTAAATCAAATTAATGATTCAATTGTTTGATACACCAACTTTTGCAACGCGACCCAACCAGGACAGACTAGAGCGAGTTCTAAGACATATCTCCCTCAGTTTGGACAATTGATTTGGTTCATTTTTTCCCTAGTTATAATATATCATACGTTACAAACAGGCTTTATATAAGAAACTATATAATCCAATTGACTGCTCAGACCTACAAAACAGTCTTTTATCTTAAAATCTACAAATATGTTACATTTATTAACATTAGGATTATAAGAAATATAAATGTGTGCGTTTTATTGGAAGGATGCCACAATGACGATTGTCAATATCATCAAATATGAGGGCGACAATCGGACATTTGCGTGGAAGCATCTTTGCGAGGGCTTTGATACAAGGCCGCAACTTGTAGTATGTGGATTACAAAAAGCTGCTTATTTCTATAATGGTCAGGTACATGAGCCTTTTGGTTCTGGCCGTTATGCGTTAGAGTTGCTGAGCATCCTCTTGACTAGTAATCTTATAAACATACCATCCGATGGAAAATCACCCTTTCAGGCTGAGTTCTATTTCGTAAACCTTGTCAAGCAAATGGGTATCACCCGGGGTACTAACTTAAAGGTGCAATACATGGATCCCGAGTTTGGCTCCCCATTAACTATAGGTGTTTCGGGTGAGATGACACTTGTAAATCGTAATGCCATTAAACATCTTATTTATATTTCTGGAACTGAAACGATCTTTTCGCAAGATAGACTCATAAGTTACTCCAAGGTCTTTTTACGAACACCCATTAAAACGATAATTACACAAGTGATCGTTAAGAATAGATTCAGCATCTTGAAGATGGATGCTCAGTTTGGATCGTCGTTAGCAGCTATCAAGCAGAGTATTTCTCACGATTTTGTTGATTATGGTTTCAAGCTTTCTCAATTCCTAATGACAAATATTATCAAGTCTGAAGATAATTCGGCCTATAAAGAGTTCAAAGACACTGCTTCTGACATTATTATGCTGACATTCAAATGGCATAAATTGAACCGCGAGCAGTTGTCATCGAGACTGAGACACTTGGATGCCATAAAGATACCGATACTCTCACACAGGTTAAGAAGCGCTAGGCTGAAGGCTACACCTATCAGTAAGAACGAGGTTTTGATGTGGCCGAGATAGTTACTGCGAAGGAAGTGGTGGGCGAATGTAACAACATGGGTATTGGCATAGGTATGATGATGGGCGCTGGGGGTGCAGTTTGTATAATGGTAGAATGCGACAAGGGTAAGCGTACTCGCATCGTCTGATTTACGGGAAGCGGTCGTATCAAGCACGGCGATCTCTAGACACGCTATTATGATTGCTACTGAGAATAAATCCGTCACAGCTATACTGGCAAACGGTATTACTCTAGACTATGCTGGCAATGGAGAAGCCTAGAGGCACAGTGGTATTGCAAAGTATTGTGTGAATATGGACATCAGTTTGGTAATGTTTCAAAGAAGTTCTGTTTTGAATGCGGTACAAGAAGGGAATGATCTAGAGGACGCCGGTAGGAGTGTTTATAATGATCATCATTGCGATAATATGGCTTGTATTTACTGTTGTTTGTCTGGTACTCCCACCCATGAGTAATACGTTGATTATATGTGTTGTCTTCACATTGCTGCAGCCGGGTGTGCTCGGGCTCTCTGTACATACATGCAGTAAAGCATTGCTCATCGCAGAGTTGTATCGCACATATCTGCGATTAATTGTGCCAAATGTTTGCTGCATGTTGCATTTTTTGCCCATGTTGGTATTCGTTCTTGTGATATTTAGTGACCCCGCGGTAACAATAGCGGTTATACTTGTATTCTTAGTGGTAGTAGTTCTTTCGCTTATAGTGATTAATGTGGCTTTGAAAGAAATTGGCTGTGTTGACTCCAGGCTAGTTAGAGAATATGGGCTTTGCTTGAGAAGCTGTGTCTTTTGCTTAATGAACTGAGTGACAAGGTTGGTGAAAGCACCTCTGGAGTTCATACCATTTTTACCGACAAATTGCGTTACTGTGATTCCATTAGTTGTTAAAAACAGGAGTTTGAGGAACAAATACTGAAAAAGGACAAAACTTTGAAACCAAATAAACTGAATTCTAAGATACCGCAAGAGTTATTACATTCTGTTCAAGGCACGCGACCGGTGTTGCAAGTTAGCGAAGTAAAAAGTAAGGAGAATAATAATGAAGCAATTAACATGCGAGATGTGCGGCAGTACCGATCTTATTAAGAACGAAGGAGTGTTTGTCTGTCAAAGTTGCGGATGCAAGTATTCCCTCGAAGAGGCTAAAAGAATGATGACTGAAGGTATTGTCGAAGTACAAGGTGCAGTCGCGGTAAACAAAAATGCCGAGTTGGAGAATTATCTCCAAATGGCTGGTAATGCGGAGAAAACTATGAAGTGGAGGTATATGGACATATTTGCTGACAAGGCCCTGCTTATTGACCCTGAGCATCCACTTGCATGGTTTTACAAAGGAACAGCTACTGCTGGACTCCTTGCGTCTGCCCCTTTGACAGATTACATATCTCATATGAGCGAAGCACAAAGCGCATTCGCTCGTTCACTTGACTATCTTGAGGGAAGATGTAACAAAGGTTTTGGCATTTCTTTTGATGAGGCTTTACTACCTGTGCGTGTAATGGGTGGTGCAATGGACATTCCTGAAAGAGCGACAAAACGAATCCTTGAGTTTTATTCTCAGGTAAGCTATGGAAGCCATGAAGTCTCACTTGATGCGCTTGAATCTATTCTTACTGCGTTCAAGTTAGTTATAGGCAGAGTGATGAATATATTGAATGGTCATCGAGAGATGATTCGTACGGTTATTGAACGTTCAACATCCGAGCTTCCCAATGGTTATGAAATAATCGATGCCAGCATGAGAGAAGTTCTTGATGGCAAGAAAGATTGGGACAATACAGTTCCCATTGCGAAGGTTTATTCAAAGTGTATAAAGCTTATAGTTGTTTCAATGAAAAAAGAGATCACTGCTGATGATATTGAGTTACTCAATCTATCTGATAGTTTTCTCGGCATTTTTCGTAGAGAATCGACTTGTGTCATGAATGAAAAAATGCTTCATGCTCATTTTCTTTCGATGATCGGCAAAGTAGCGACAAATGATTCTTATAATTTGACAATTAGAAGTGCGGCGCTTTCATCTTTTAACACTCTGCAAGATGCTTTCAAACGAAGCGAATGTTTGAGTCGCTGTGAAGACATTGCACGCAAGCCTGAACTTAAGCGCTTTTACGAGACGCAGTCGGAGGTGCGCAAAGTGCAGGATGACAAGGCCGTATTGACTAATTATAAAGCACTCTTGGCGTTGATATATTCTTCTCAGGCGTCACTCAATGCTTGGTTGCCCGAGGTCAAAAAACGCTATGAGCGTTTGTCAGCCTTAATGCTGGAAGATTCAACCGAAAAGCTAAATGTATATAAGTGTAATGCACGCAAAGCTCTTGCAGATGCTTATCGTTTGTCCATCACTTCACCTCTTGACTACTCTTCGATCAATGAAAATTTAATATATGTAGAAGCTAAAAACAAATCGGAGTGGTGTGAAGGACGGTTGAAAGAAATCCAGAATCTCATTTGGAATCTTAACGTAGAATATGGTAAATGTAGTATTTTTCAACGAAGCAAGAAAAGAGAGTTGAACGAAAGGATTGAGAAGTTACGCACGGAAGAAAAAACCGCTATCGCTGCTGCTCGCGAGAGCACAAGTAACGCACAAAGTATTTTGAATAGACTTAAGAGTGAGATCAAAGCGGAGGTTGATACACGAGTAAATGCTAGTGTTCAAGCATGGATGGACACCCATACTTCAGATATAAAGTTCGAGAACCTCTCGGTGGAGGTAAAACTTACATCACTTAACGTGAGGCAAACGGACGAACTCACTGAAACGCTTAAAGACAAATTGGGGTATTCGGCATTTGAAGCGTCGTACCTGCTTCAGCATATCCCTACTACGCTAACCACAAGTGCATCGTGGACATATGCATTCTATATAAAAAGAATCCTCGAGTATTGTGGTGCCCAAGTTGAATTTGATGATGTATCACAGAACATATTCAATAACTGTAAAGTTATACTACATTTCAAGCTTTATGATACAAAAGACATATTCGATATTGAGGATAAAGGCTATTTTGTAAACTCCGCATTGTGCGAGCTTGATGGTATAAGCAAAGATGAAGCGAAGAGGATTCTCGAAACTGTCAAGAAATCCGGAACAATAACCCCTATTCCGGGTCGCTATACGATAGCACAAGCAGCAGCTTTCGTTAATGAATGTTCAGACAGCTATTACCCCGAAAGCGTGTGTATTGTATTGTAAACCATGTATAAATACTAATAGCAAGGATGATAACGAGAGGTAGCGAGCCAATAAACAAGTGTCTATTAGCGCCTAGCCATCATTGATAGCATGACCTTGAATGCAAGCATTGCATCGCGGTGATTGCACTTTTACCTTGCACTAAAAAAGGATGGGATTTTTGTTGCGCAAGAAATGTAATTTGCGCCAGTGAACATGGGTATGGTCAGGCTGCTCTTTTGGAGTTCTTTTGCCATTGGTAGGTGTTTTAGGTTTTTCATTACTTGGTGGTGCCTGGGCACGTATAGCGTTTTCAGACTCAGATATCTCACATGTACGGTATGCATCTGGCCAAAGAACCATATCCGACAGATGATCCTTAGTCTTATCGTAGAGATGCTTGGGCATAGTCTCGAGACGATATTTCATATAGTTGTAAGGATTAGTCCTGTTGGCCTTTGCTGTCTCGATGAGCAAAAAGATGATCATGTTGAACTCAGCTCCCGTTTGCGTAAAGCTTAAAAAACTGTTGCGGTGATATAAAGAAACAGCTCGGATACAGCTTACACAAGCTTCGTTACCGACCGGGATATTGCTGTCAGCAAGAAAACAACCACTTACTTTTTTCTAAAAGATCCTGTGTACCTTTTACCCAATAATACATCTGAACGGCTTTTGAGATGTACAAAAGGAAAGCTCAAACAAGCCAGATGCTTTAGATCAACCAAAACCGAAGGAGCGTCCTTCCGCAGCTTTCTTACAACCACTAAGACTTGTCAGCTCTAAGGCATAAGTCCATATCTTGGGTTGTTTCAGATACTTAAAGATCCGACACGACCCAAGCTGGTTCTTGATGATCTGCGTCTGTCCCGTGTTATAGACTCGTGTGAACTTTAGTAAACAGGCTACTGTTCACACAGGCCTATAACACGGGACACACCCATTGTCAGATGCTAACATAAGTTGACATAAGCTTATCTGGTTGTTTTTACCCAAAGAGAATAAACTCAACCCTGTTCTTCTTCAGTGTCTGAATCCTCATTATCCCATACAAGCCTTGGCTTCTTTTTAGCGTATGCTGCTTTAAGATAAGGAATCTGTTCTTCTTCTACGACTCCGATATACGCAACACATGTTTGTACGACTTTACCGTCAACGCGGTCTGTTCTCACTACCGAAGCATAGTAGTGAGGACTACCATCAGGACCTACTTTCTTCTGTATTCTCATAAACATCGCAGCTCTTACCCCTCACCGACATATAGATCCGTTTATGGCATACCTTATTAATACCACTACATAGGTAGAAGTATATAAGGTATAATATCTGTATGCTACCACTACTTAGTAAGGTTATATGTTGCGATGAAGAAAGTATACGGACCATACACAGATGAAGCAGAACACTTGCGCAGGCGCGCACAAGCAGCGGAAGCAAGTATTGCTCGCCTCGAAAAAGATGCAAGCGGCTCTCTTGAAATAGCTGCGCTTAAAGAAGAGAACAGGCGGCTGCGATCAGAACTTAGTAAAATAGCAAAGAGAGAGGAAAAACAGCGTTTGCGAGCCGATAAGCTTAAAGAAGAGATCAAAAAGCTTAAAGAGACACTATCCGATCTGAAACATGAAAACTCTCGCCTTGGGTTTGATATTTGCGTTGCCCACTCTGAATGGAAAGAACAGGAACGAATAATAAAAGCAGTCGATAAGCGCAGGTATGAATGGAAACAAAAAGCACAGTCTTTAGGCAAAAGGCTCAAAGAAGCTCTCGATGAAAACAAGTATCTCAAAACTAAGGCCAATAAAACAAGCTTAAACTCAAGTTTACCTCCTTCTTCAAGCGCGACTTTAAAGCCCATTCAGAAC
>JAFWFL010000073.1 GCA_017515595.1 Coriobacteriales bacterium | reverse complement strand
CCAGCGTGTCTTATCTCAAAACCACACACATCCCCCGTCCCTCTGTGTTATTCCTTATCTCAAAACCACACACATCCCCCGTCCCTCTGTGTTATTCCCAGGATTCTTTAATATTTCCTTGATCCTGTGACTCTGCTTCGCGAGCATTCTCAAAAAGATCAAGAAGTTCCTGCCGGGAATGAACATCAAATTTTGTATAAATGCTTTTTACATGGGTGCGAATGGTATTTTTGGAAAGCACGAGTGTCTCGGCAATATGAGGAGTGTCACGCCCGGCGAGCAGGAGCTTAAGGATCTCTGTCTCCCGGGCTGAGAGATTGGCAGATTCCACGAACTCATTTGGTAATGCTTGTGCAACCTCTCCCGAGATACCCTGAACATACTCGGCGTTGGGCTGTGAAACCTTGATATTCTGCACGGTTTCTGCCGCAGGTTCAATACCGGACGTATGCTTAATCTGGAACAGTTCCCCTTGTTTCTTGCCAATAAGACCTGTAAGTAAGCCCATAGATAGCATATATACCGCAAAAACAGCAACTACGGGGTACAGCGTAAGACCAAAGTAAGCCCTTCCAAGCGGAATAACCGGGTAGCCCAGGAGAAGAACAGCCATTTGAATTCCGTAAAAAAGACCGTATACAATAGATGACGGAACGTTAAGTTTACGCCCAATGTTTACTGTCAGCAAAATGACAAGCATCGTGCAAAACTGATAAGCCGCTCCGCTGATGATGGCAACAGGTACTACCAATACATCACCCAGGAAGGTCAGTAATACAAACAACAGAGCAACAATTGGGAACAGCACTTTGTATATTTGAGTTATATCAACGGTAAACGACGGTTTTGTAAACAACACCAAAAGTATAAGACAGGGAACAATGTCACCCACAAGCGAGATAATAAGCGCCAAGTCCAAGACTTGCTCGGCCACAAGATAGCGAGAGACAATAGAAATCATACCGAGCGTACCCACACAAAGAGCAGGTTGCCAAACGCTCTTGAGAATAGCAGGAATGCTCACAACGCTCTGAATGGATTGCGGAGTATCACTCTTTATAATAGTTTCGTCATTGGTAAAGTACTGAGTGTTTTGGGCAAGAATTCTCAGGCATACAAGCGAAAACAGAGCTAAAAGAATTCCTACAAAGGGCGTATACGGCTGAATATCAGACCGGGTAATAGCAAGCGAAACCACACCCGCCAAAAGAGATCCGGCAATGAGCTCATACGGTGCATTTTTATCTTCAAGCTCAAAAATATGAACCCAGGCAAAAAACCCCATAGCGCCGCCCATACCAAACATAAGGCCGCAAATGCTTGTTAACAACACATGAGCATCATCCAAAAGCGGAATCACAAGCGAACAGAGAAAGCCCAGGCAGAGCAGCACCATGCCCATGCCGCCAATAAGTCTGTACGGAATCTTTTGCTTTCGAGAGAAAAATAAAGATAACGCTACGAGTGTCACTACCAGCGAAATATTGACAAATACAATGAGCAGCGTGGAAACGGTTGGTGTCCAGTTGCTTAAATACGCAACATCGCGCAAACCCTTGCTTGCCGATGCAATAAAACAGGCATATCCAATTTCTACCAAGAGCAGCCGCAAACCCTCCGGCATGGCTGTAAGCCGAGACACGCTTCAACTCCTCTTTAGTACTTCGCCCTCTATATATTTCTTGCAAGATATTGTATCACGAAGTCTCCCTGCAAAACCGTTTAACATGTCAAATATTTTAAGGCAATACCAGAGGTTTGAAACAACTAACTGCTTTGAGATGATATATAATGAATACGAACGCATCCATGCAAGTTTTGCAATGCGTTAGGAATAAGTACGTTTAGAGGAGGAATGTACTATGGAAACAACTATTGACCGTCGTGATCTTTTGAAAGGCGCAGCTGCCACCATGGGTGCCGCTGCTATGGGCATAGGCGCTGCAAGCGCTCTCGCCGAAGAAGCAGAAGCCTTTAGCTGCGAGCCCGCCGAGGTTATGGATTGCGATATTGTTGTGTGCGGAACCGGTATCGCCGGTATGGCAGCCATTGTTCAGGCAGCTCAGAACGGTGCAAATGTCATTGCTCTTGAAGCAGCATCAGCTCCCGGCGGCAATGGCGCTCTCATTGGCGGTTGCTTCGCCCATGATTCATCACTCCAGCGCGAGCAGGGCATTGACTTTGACTTCCCCTCAATCATCGAGAATGAGATGAAGGCAACCGCATACCGTGTTGACGGCAGGCTTTGGAAGAACCTTTACGACAACTCAGGCGCAAACCTCGACTGGCTTATTGAGAACGGCGTTAAGTTCTCGGGCCAGGTAGATGACTATGGCACTGGCGGCATTAAGAGTATGCATTACTTTGAAGGCCGTGGCGGCGGCGGTTATATTACCCCTATGGTTGCAAAGGCCGAGGAACTCGGCGTTTCCTTTGTTTATGAAGCCAAGGCTGAGCACCCCGTAGTTAAAGACGGCAAAATTGCCGGTGTTTATGCGCAGCGTGCAGACGGCAGCTGGCTCCAGGTCAACGCAAAGGCTGTTATTTTGGCAACCGGCGGTTACGGCGCCGACACCAAGATGGTAGCACGCATTGGTTACAACCCTGATAATCTGTGGTACTTTGGCGTTCCCACCAATGACGGCGGCGGCTGGCGTATTGCTATGGAAATGGGAGCCAAGGACTTTAGCTATCACTCAGCTGATAACGCCCATGCTTATATTCGCGCTATGCCTCATGAGCGTCCTGACCAAATGCCCAACTGTGGCCTCAGCATGTGCGGCTACCTTGTATGGATCAATCAGGACTGCAAGCGCTTTGTACGCGAAGACTGCGGCATGAGCAACTTCTGCCAGCAAAACCCGCCTCGCTGGAACCAAAAAGAATGGTACTTCATCTTTGATACCGAGCAATACAAGGCAGCATGCCCCATGTACGGCGTTGACCCCGAAGAAGGCATGCAGATTATGAAGGAATCCCTCGAAACCAATGAAGGCGACTGCCTCTATTCTGCCGACACCATTGAGGAGCTCGCCGCATTCTTTGGCCTTGATGCAGAAGCGCTCGTTGCAGAGGTCGAGAAGTACAATAAGTACTGCGAGCAGGGCTTTGACGAGGATTGGTGCAAGGATCCCATGTTCATGATGCCCATCGCCAACCCGCCGTACTACATCACCAAGCCCGAGACGCTCTTCCTTATGACCATTGGCGCCGTATTCACCGACATCAACGGCCAGGCACTTGACGAGAATAACGACCCCATCCCCGGTCTCTATGCCATTGGCGTTGACGGCTGCATGCTCTACCGCAACGTTTATACCATTGACGTTCCGGCCTCCTGCTGCGGTAACTCGGTCAACATGGGCCGCAACTCAGCGAACCATGCTTGCGCAAACCTGTAACTCTGATTTAGTATAAAAGCCTTACATAAATACTACCCGGATGCCCTTTCAAGAGGACTTCCGGGTAGTTAACGCTGTAAGATAAAAACTCTCTACAACTCTGATCAGCTGCCTGACCTCAGAGTGAAAACGAATGATTGGCAAGGGCATGGAACCGTTACCTGCAGATATTTTAACAGCTCCAAAGAATACCGGTGTTGATTGGTGTACGCTCACCGTTTCTTTTGAGTTGCTCGAGCGCGTCCGTTTGGCCCGGTCTAACGAGGACCTTGTGCGGGCAATGGGAAAACCGGCACTCGAGCAGTATGTCCGCGAGATAGCGATTGATAGTGTGAGTACTGCAAGCGCTCTGGCCAAAGACATGCAGATTAACACTGATGAACTATTCCAACGCTGTTTCGCACTCGCAGGCGAACCATGGAGTGAGGCACACGAGCGGCGCGATATGCGCGAGCGCATTCGCGTGTTTTGGAGAATCATGCGTTGCGGATCTGTTACGCCTCGCTCGCTCGATGATATGCTCAGCCTCTGGTCAGAGTCTATGCGGGGCGAGGCGCGTTGGTATAAGGATACCGAGACCGCCCGGTTCCGTACATCCCGGGTACCGTTTGGGCATGGGAAAAACCCTTTTGAAGCTGCCGAGCCTCCCGCCGGGAAAGAAACCGTAGAGGCCTCGCTCATTCCCAACGAAACCAAAGCGCTGCTCATATTCATGAAGCGCACGGATCTGCCGCTTGAGGTGCTGGCCGCCGCCTAGCATTTTCTTTGCGGTCATATACAACCCTTTTAGCGACGGTAACGGCCGTCTTGCACGCATGCTGGCGTGCATCTGCCTTGCGGAGCACTATTCAATCGCCACAGTTCTTTCGCTGCTCCGCCGGTTGCAGCTTGACCGCGGCACCATGAACCTCACCATGGCACGCACTGTCCAATCAAAAGATGATCTGGAAAAAGTATCGCTGCTGTTTCTGGAGATGCTTTGTGCGGCGCAGCATGACCTCCTGCCCCCAAAGAAAGGCTTTGCGCGCTTGCCTCTGCGCCTGGTACAGACCAAAGACCTCCAACTCGTGGTGGCCCACAAGAAGAACCGGGAAGTGTACCGCATGCATGATGGCGGTATTTTGAAGACGGTGGCAGCAAAAGGGCTTCTCGGGCGTGCATGCTCTGTATATGAAGCAGTTTCGGCAGCCTTTGAAGCCGGCGCGGCCATCGCGCGTCCTCATGAGCTTGTGCGAACAGAGAGCGGTTATGCGACTGTCCTTGATTTCGTGGACGGTCCGTCCCTTGGAGAGCTTGTTACCGAGGGACATGTTACCCCCCAAGAAGCAGGAAGGATGATGGCGCAATGCCTCCGGGAACTTCATGCGCTCCATGGGGACAAGGACCGCATGCGGGATATACGCGAGCCATTTTTGCGCATTGTGGACAACTTGGCGCCATGGCTTACCAAGCGTACAAGTAAGATATGCCGGAATACCATATCGAACATCCAATAACAGGGGTACCAGATCTTACTGATAAGTACACCGCCTGTATTATTTACAACAACTTACCTTAACTTTTGTGATATCCTAATACTTAATTACTATCGTACGTTTTTGGAAGAGACAGACGCCATGATTAGCTCTTGTTATGCAGCCCATGTACCGGTTTTTGTCAAATATCTTACTATAGGAACACTCGGTATTTGCATCGCGGCAATTCTTGGCTGTTTGTGCGGATGTGAGCCTACAGGTACAGAAACCAATGTAAATCAATCTGATACGAACCTTGCAGAAACACAAAGCGATGACGCTGCTCCCAGCTCTGATTCCGAATCTTCTGACGATGCATTGTCTGATGCCGGGCAATCCGAGGTTGTTGATTTCGAACCCGAGCCTGAGCCTGAACCCGAATATATTGATCCTGAAATCCTCGCTGCTCTTGAAGCTAAATCAGAAGAGCAGCACCGTATGCAGGCTGAGGCTATTGCAGGCCGCAAGGCAGAATGGGAAGCTTCCCAGGCTGCTCAAGCAGAGGCTCAACGTGCTGCCGAGCAAGCAGTCATTGAAGCGCGTGAGGCTGCAGCAAGTGCACGTGACCCCTATGCCCACTCAGAAGGCGAACGGGTTAATGTTATCCTACCGGGCGTGGGCACAATCATTGCCACGTGGACCATGACAGACGGTGTATGGGGAGCTTGGTTTTACACTGATAACTATTCGCGTATTTATGCCTATAATGATGCCGAGATTGGCTGGCGTCTTGAGACGGCCGAGGGCCGGATTGTAGATTACTCATTTGAGTCAAGCTCGGAATTTGGCCAAAGCGGCCCCCAAGGCCTCCCCAGCAACTGGCGCGACGCCCAAGACCCTGATATTTGGTATTAAGATACCAAGACGATAACCCTCATTACTACTCAACAAAGAAAAGGGGGCACCGCAAAGATGCCCCCTTTTTTGAGCTATTAATATCTGATATTAGATGGTGCCCTGAGCAAGGCCGCGACCGGTAAGATAACCAAAGGTCAGGCAATTTGCACCAAGGTTGTTGCCCTCAATCATGAAGTTGTAGATGTTGGCAAAGTAGTCACCAATCATGGTGCCAACATTGTACAGACCGGGGATGGGGTTGTCATCAGCATCGCAAACACGCATCTTGTCGTCTGTGCGAAGACCGCCGCAAACGGTCAGGAAGTGCGGAGGATTGCCCAAAACGCCAAAGTACGGAGGCTCGGCAATGGGTACCATTTGCTCGGCGCACTTGCAGAAGTCCTCGTCAACGCCCTTCTCGCACAGCTCGTTGTAACGGGCGATGGTAGCCATGGTCTCTTCAACCGGAAGGCCCAGCTGAGCTACGAGATCCTCAAGGTCATCGCTCATGATAACATCCTGCGGGTCAGGAATCATGAAGCCCTCTTTCCAGTTCTCGAGCATAAACTCGGGAGTTGCAGGTGCATCCTCAATCTTGCTGCCCTGGGTAATCCACGGAGCGGCGCCCTCAGCATAGTTGGCGCCCCAAATGGCATAGACCTTCATCTCAGGCTGATGTACCTGAGCAACACCGGCAAATACGCCGCAAATGTCCTCGTTGCCATAGCGCTCGCCGTACTTGTTGAGCAAGAGGCCGCGGTGTCCGCTGTAGGGCTGGTTGAATGGACCGGCGGTACCAATAGCAAAGGTCATAGGTGCGCAAGGATACGTCTTTTGCCATGCAGCGCCAATCCAGAGACCCATCTTGTGGCCGTCACCGGGCATAAGGCCGCCAAACTTGAAGCCTACGTTGTAATCAGGCTCGTCCATAGGCGGATCAATAAGCGGCAGGAACTCGGGGCAGTACTTAGCCATCATGTCATGGTTGGCCGAGAAGTCACCGGTAGCAAGAACAATAGCCTTTGAAGCTTCATACTTGATGTAATCGCCGTCGGCATTCTGTGCAATAACAGCGCTAACGCGGCCGGTGTTATTGTCATCGCGGACAAGCTGACGTGCGGGGCAGCTGAATACAAACTCAACGCCTGCTGCGAGAGCGTCCCTGTAAACCGTCTCAACGACGTTCATCTGGCTGCCCTTACCCGCCTTGCCGGAGTCATCGGTTGTCCAGGAGTGCGAACCGGGCAGTGAGCTAAAGAAGGTGTCTCCACCCATGTCAAAGCCGCGCTCGAGAACGGTCATGAAGCCCTCGGCCTCCATTTTGTCAATGAGCCAGTTCATGGCCTCGGGGCTGTACTTAACAAACTTCCACCACTTCTTCTGGTCAACATTGTAACCGGCGCAGGCAAGCTGCTCACGAATAAACTGACGGTCGTCAGCAACCTTCATACCAACCGTGAGTTCCTCCATGGCCTTGCTCCAACGGGCGTTCATGGAGCCGCCGCGGATAACAATGTCATCACTGGCGGTTACTACGGTAACCTTAGCGCCTTCTTCTGCAGCAGCAAGGGCGGTTACAATACCCGAGAAACCAGCGCCTACAATTACGATCTCGCAAGGAACGGTTTCTTTGATCATGTCATCAGTAATAGGTGCAGGCGGAATCTCAAAATCCCACTTGACTAAATTGACATTTTGGGCGTTGAGGGTCACCTGGGCCTCATCAGCCATAGCCGGCGCAACCAAAGCACCGGCAGCAGCTCCTGCAGCAAGTGCTGCGGAACCCTTAACAAAGGAACGTCTTGAAGTAGTCATTTGATTCATTGTATCTCTCCTCTTTTTTAACAAAACCAAATTCCTGACATTCTTTTAAACCCGAACCGGGCCAACGTATATCATAAAACATTTTGAGTAAGAAACGTCTCACAATAATAATTAAATTGTGATACTAACTGAAGGCAGAGCGATGCAGAAGACAGAGCTGCAGAAAAACCAATCTGCCAAAAGCGTGGGCAGTTCTTGTTTCTCGTCCCTTTTATTTATAACCGTTCTCACTCGTCAAGCAGTGATTGTAACTCGTCGCGGGTATGGATGCCGAGTTTTGCATAAATCCGCTTAGAGTGGCCACGAATAGTGTTCTCGCTGAGCACGAGTTTCTCGGCAATATACGCTTTGCTGCGTCCACGGGCCAAAAGCTCAAATACCTCGAGCTCACGCTCAGTAAGCCCGTATTTCTCGGCAAGCTTTTCACAGGCCTGTTCAAGGGTCTGTTCTTCGGATAAAACCGGTACGGGTTGAACATCCTCAAGAAAACGTTTGATATCAGGATTACTCGCCCCCATAAGGAACACAATCACCATGCTTAGGCTCCACAGTACCACAAGGTCAAGAACGGGTTGATAAATTACTCCGCTGAGGATGTGAGAGAGGATTCGTACCATCCAGGTTGCGCCTACATAAGCACACCAGCCCAAACCAAAGATGGCTATTGGGTGCCATGAGCAGTGGTGAGAGACGTCAGTAAGAAAAAGCCACAGGAGCATGACAGTCAGACTTACCGCAACCTGGCTACAGCAATGTGACGCTGCTTCTCCGGCAGGACCCATGTGCATGAGCACAATGGCCGAGGCAAAAAATAAGAACACAAACCGCCAGAGCATGGGAA
This sequence comes from Coriobacteriales bacterium, assembly GCA_017515595.1. Taxonomy (GTDB): domain Bacteria; phylum Actinomycetota; class Coriobacteriia; order Coriobacteriales; family UMGS124; genus RGIG5691. Next base: position 53,292 of record JAFWFL010000073.1, on the reverse strand, counting down.
AATCAAGCTCATTGCCTAAGCCAAACACCCATACAAGCGCCACAATCGCAAGAAGAATCTCTATAACATGACACATAATATTGACCTGGACAGTTGGTGTTGCCGCACCGGCTGCCTGCGACAACGCAATAGCAAGCCGGGCAAGGAATATAAAGAAAAAGATTGATACACCAACACGCACAAGCACCTTATAGTTCCCTGATGTATAAATAATCTCACCTTTAGGCTGTATCTCCGGCACATCACGTAACTCGGCGCGGCGGAGACAAACCAACGCGGCAACAGGAATCAAGAGCGCAATTAACACGCCAACCAGATCCGGAACAATCTCAAAAACTATCTTGAGCGAAGAACCAAAGATGTACGAGAGCGCAAGGCATGCAACAGCATCTCGCATGCTCAGCGTTGTATACACCTCTGCCCAGCGCAAATAACCCCAAGACATGCAGATTCCGCCAATAATAATACAACAGATATTGACAGCCGGCAGCCGCCCAATAAGACCGTTCGCCGCTATTGTGATAACGCAGAGTACCATAGCCGTGAATACCGGTATATCAAATGTTGATGTTTTGATCTTTGGTGTTTTTATACGCTTAAAAACAAGGCACAATGAGAGCATGGTTACGGTCATGACACCATAAATAGAAAACCACCAAGGTACCTCAAAACCTCTGCGTAATGGCGTTGTATTGAACCAAAAAATCCAAACGTGCATGGTCCAGATGCCTAAAAGCGGCCAGATAGCCTTAAAAGGCAGCGCGAGCACGCCGGGAGCATGTAAATTTCCCAATGTACCGCCGCTCTGTGTTCCGGCAACCTCTTGTGACACTTCCATGCACACGTCCTTCTCGACACGGTTTTATGCCAATTATTAGTATAGCAGATACCCGTACAGTCACTCACAACAATGAAATTCAATATGACACGATTCGTGTCTTGACGTATATTCTCCCTGTTCATACGTCTATTTTAATTCAACACCGGACGGGTCTTGATTCCTCCATATCTTTTCGCGTATTGTGTGCATCAAGCCGCAAGGCCAAAGCACCTCAAGAGATTTGCGCAATCGCAGCTCTCAAAAAGGTGTTCCACATCTATTATGAGAAGGAGTTAGTATGTCAGCAACAACCAGTCGTCGTGACTTCATCGCAGGCGCCATCGCAGGCGGTATGTCCCTCTCCGCAGCTCTCGCCGCTGCAACCAACAAGGCTTATGCCGAGGCACCCTTGCACATCAATGACGCCCCCGAGGTATGGGATATTGAGACCGACGTTGTAGTTATGGGCTACGGCTTCGCAGGCGAAGCAAGCGCCATCAGCGCTGCAGCAGCAGGTTCGCAGGTTCAGGTATTCGAGAAGTCACCCGAGCTTTACGCCGGCGGCAACAGCCACGTATGCTGCGGCTTCATTCAGCTCTCAACCGGCCCCGGCGCAGTAAATTACTGGCGTGCAATCGCCTGGGACGGAGCGCCCGAGGAAGAGTGCCAGGCCATGGCTGACAACTGCGCTCTTATGCCCCAGTGGTTCAACGACAACGTCTTTGAGGTTGAAATCAGCGAAAACGCTCCTGAGCGTCAGAGCAAGAGCTTTAATGGCGTAACCTATGAGCAGGCTAACGTTATTAACATGCAGATCAAGACCAACTACGACAAGGGCGAGGGCTACAACAAGTGGCATGCTCTTCATGACGTCATCACTGAGCGTTATGCCGACTCCATTACCGTTAACTATGATTCTCCCGTAACCCACCTCATCTTTGACCCGCAGACCAAGGAAGTTTTTGGCGTTCGCGTTGAGATGGACGGTGTCGAGAAGACCGTTAAGGCTCGCAAGGGCGTTATCATGGCATGCGGCGGTTTTGAGAACAACTACGACATGGTTCGTGAGTTCGTGCGTCAGCATTATGAACAGTTCCAGATTGGCTCACCCTACAACACCGGTGACGGTATTCTCATGCTTATGGAAATTGGCGCTAAACTCCGCCACATGGCTGCCGTTGAGTATGGCTCAGCCTGCCAGTATGACCTCTCCAAGCAGTATCATCAGTCCTGCTCCGTTTGGGACGCCGGCGACCTTACCCATATGATCTATGTTAACAACCATGGCAAGCGCTTCTACAATGAGAACGTCCGCTGGCCTGCACATGACAAGCGTTACCCCGAGCCCTGCTTCATCCAGGAAGCTCCGTCACTTGAGACCGCAAACTATCCTTGGTGGATGGTTTATGACGAGACCCGCCGTGGCATTAAGACAATCTTTAACTGGTCGAACCCCATTGAGGGCCAGGGCTGGATTGGTATCCATGGTCCTGACGCTGGTATTCATCAGTGGAGCGATGACAACCTCGAAGAAGTCGACATGGGCATTGTGCTTATGGCTGACACTATTGAGGAACTCGGCGAGAAGATGGGCTTTGAGGGCGAAGATCTCCAGAACTTCATTGACACCGTAAACAACTACAACGAGAATGGTGCCAATGGCGAGGATCCCGAGTTTGGCCGTACTCCCACCAAGGCAGAGAGCGCTGAGGATGGCGTAGGCATGGGCATCACCGACGGCCCGTTCTATGCAACCCGTGTATGCCTCTCCTACCTCAACACCAACGGCGGCGGCGACCGCACTGTTGAGATGCAGATCAAGGATTGGAAGGGTAACCCCATTCCTCGTCTGTACGAAGCCGGCGAGTTTGGCTCACTGTTCTATCATTACTATGCCGGCGGCGGAAACGTCTGCGAAGGCTTTGTAAACGGCATGGTCGCAGGCCAAGCTGTAAGCGCTCTTGAGCCCTGGGCATAAGCGCACGTTTGCTCTGAATAAATAACCGGAAACGACCCGCACCTTGGGATTAAATCCCCGGGTGCGGGTCGCATGGGAGGAGAAACAGTAATGAAAGCCAAAAAGCTCGCGATTATATTCGCCTGCATCCTTATGCTTTCGCTTTTGCCGGCTGCTTTGGCAGCAAGCAATACAACGTCAACAACAGACACCAAGAGTGATGCTACCGCAACAGACAGCTCAAAAGCAACTGCCGGGAAAGATGCTGGGAAGGACAAGGCTGCTGAGGAATACGCCGGCCCAAGCGACGAGCTTCTCGCCTGGGCAGAAGACCGCCCCTGCACCGCTTGTCATACCAACGAGGCAGCCTCAGCAGACAATGAGAAATGCGGCATGTATGTCCACAGTCTTCTCGAAGTAGCCTGCATTACCTGTCATGCCGACGATGCCCTCATTGACGTCCATGCAAATGCAAAAGCAAACGCAAAAGTGCCTACCAAACTCAAGAAGAGTAAATTGACGGTTGAAGGCTGCACAACCTGCCACACATCAGAAGCACTCATCAAAGCAGGCGCCGAGAGCAAAGCGCTTGTTGACTCAGAAGGCACTGTGGTAAACCCCCACGATATCCCTGATGTAAAAGATCATAAGAAATTTAACTGCGGCAGCTGCCACAAGATGCACTCCGAGCTTTCGCCCAAAGCAAAAGCCCCCACACTCTGCAGCGACTGCCACCATGAAGATGTCTACGAGTGCTACACCTGCCACTCGTAAGAGACTCTTTGCGCACAGTTTTACTCGAATTTTGGCCACATTTTTTGAACGTGTGACCACGTTTTAATTATTGATTTATAAGCCGAGAAGAACCCGCAGCTCAAAGAAGCGGGCTTCTCGGCAATTTTGATTTGAAGCAAAATAAACTGATCTGAAAGCTAAAAATGGCCACACATTCAAAATTTGTGGCTAAAATCAAGTTAATTTTATGCGCAAAGAAGAAGCCAGATTCGAGTTTCGAGACTCTCCATCGTCTCTTTTCTACCACCCACATCTGAGTGAGTATATAACAGAAGTATACTTTCAAAGACTTAACAACTTATATCAAATAAATCTGGCAGCTGCCAGGGCCTGTTATTCTACCGGATCAGTCGGGAGTTTTTTAGCATAGGATATACACCATTGCCAAAAGGCGTTTTCTGGGTCTGTAAGGGCATGGGTTGCCAGGCGCTCGAGGCCAAAACCCCAGTCGACGCCTTCAAGAGGGACAGCCTTTACACGCTCGTCATGTGCAAACATGGAGAGGCCCAGGTGATGCCTGGCCGTAAAACCAACGCCACGGCCACTTGCTGCGAATTCATAGAGATGGAAGATTTCGCTCATCTCAAAAATGTGACCAATCCCAATGTGCTGCTGAGCATCCTGACTTTTGAGGTTTTCGTAGCATTTAAATCCTTCACCCGGTATCGCAATATCATAACCTGCGAGATCCATGAGTGTCATGGATTCTTTTTGGGCGAGCGGACTTTGTGCATTCACCCAAAAATAAACGGGACAGCGGTACAGTTGTTTGGAGGTAAATACTGGAGCAAAAGGAGTAACCGCAAGTGCCAAATCATAACGGCCTTCAAGAAGTCCCTGGTCACAAAGCTCATCATTGGTCTCCCAATAGAGCACATGTATATGAGGATGCAACTCCCTGAATCCTTCGAGAAAATCAGGACCCAACGCACCAATAACGCCTAACGAGCATCCGAGTTTAATCTCATATTGCTGCTCGCCCTTAATGCGCTGAAACGCCTCGTCAAGCAGGCGTTTATTGCTCTTGGTAACCCCAACAAACTCATAGAGTTCATGGGCAAATGCGGTGGGCACATGGCTTGCTGTATCATCAAGCTCAAAAAGCGGAACGGCAAGTTCGGTTTGCAATGCCCTGACCGCTTTGGTCAAACCTTGCGGAGACATAGGTACCTGTCGAGCGGCGGCAGCATAACTGTGAAGCTCATACACCAGCTCAAAGTAATGAAGCTGCTCGCTGTTCAAGATAACCATCCTCCTTGAGTCTTACAATGACATACGGATGAATCTTACTACGATATTGGGATCAGAAGGCATGTTAAAAAGGCGCAACATGAGCAGTACAATGCAAACAAGGGGGAAGTATGCAATGAGCCAGATATCTTTTGTTTCCTTTACATGCCTTCTGATCCCAATATCGTAGTAGATATTTATTCAGTTTATTTTCTACCATAACTGGCTGAAAAATGAAACCAACCACTGGTTGGGGTACCCCAAAATTAGATGGTGCAAACTACTTGCATTCCATGCGGGCAGCGTGGCAATATAGTACGCAATCGTTGCAACGAATCATTTTTATATCAATGTGCCTTGGACCGCAAGTGCGCAAATGCGCGCGTTCCTTGGCTCGTAAAGAAGGGAAATCTGCATGTCCGAGTCCACTATGACCCGTCGTTCGTTTGTTACTGCTGCAGCCGCTACCGCCGGTATTGCAGCCGTTGCTGCCACCGCATCCAAGGCAGAAGCCAAGATTATTGCCGAGACCTCAAGCGCTTGGGACCTTGATGAGATTGGTGAGCCTACTGAGACACTTACCTGCGACGTTGCTATTCTCGGCGGCGGTGGCACCGGTCTTGCCTGCGCATGCCAGGCCAAGCAGCTTGGTCTTGAGCCCATCGTATTTGAGAAGTTTGGCTGGACCGGCGGTTCATTTGTTGGCGTTGAGGGCAGCTTTGGTGTAGAGACCCATTGGACCGAGGAAGCCGGCGAGACCCAGACCATCGCTGAGGCCATTAACAACTGCATGGACTTCCACCACTGGGTACCGGACCACGGACTGTACCTCAAGTTCTTTGGTAAGACCGCAAGTACCATTGAATGGCTTGAGAGCCTTGGCATTGAGTTCGATCATGTACAACAGTACGGCGACCACAAGGCATGGCACATCTTTAAGCGCAACCTCGACATGGGCCCGGGCGTAAGCTTTATGGACTCATTTGCAAAGGCTGCCGAGAACCTTGGTGTTCAGATTGAGCTTGAGTGCCCCGGCAAAAAGCTCATCATGGAGGACGGTAAGGTAGCAGGCGTTCTTTGCCAGCGTGCTGACGGTACCGTTGTTAAGGTTGAAGCCCCTGCCGTTGTTTTGGCAACCGGCGGTTATGCCAACAACCTCGACTTCCTCTATGCTGTTTCAGAGGCTAAGAATGAAATTCTTGAGCCCCAGGGTATGGTTGGCCGCGACGCTGACGGCATCAAGATGGCTCGCGCTGCAGGCGCTGATATGGCCGAGGGCCTGGGCACCGTTATGTGGTGCGGCCCCGTTATGGTTGGTTCGCACTGGGGTCAGGCAGACTACATCGCCTCAACTCAGCCTGTTCTTTGGATTAACGAGAAGTGCGAGCGCTTTGTTAACGAAGATAAGTGGGAGAACGACTTCGCCCGCACCGGTATTGCTCAGCGCAACCAGACCCGCACCTACTCCGTATTCTGCAAGGGCGACCTTGACGCATGGGAGAACGAGGGTGTATATGGCACCTGCTTCAGCTTTGTTGCAGCCGGCGAGCCCATGCAGGGCTTTACCGAGGCTGTAGAAGACCTCGAGAGCGTCCACAAGGGCGACACCCTCGAAGAAGCCGCAGCTGCTGCCGGTCTTGACCCAGAGACTTTGGTTGCCGCTGTTGCCAAGTACAACGAGTACTGCGCAGCAGGCGTTGACCCGGACTTCGACAAGAATCCTGAGAAGATGCATGCCATCGAGGAAGGTCCGTTCTATGTAGCAGAGATTGGCCTCGGCTATTACTGCACCGTTGGCGGCGTTAAGATCAATACTAACTGTCAGGTACTCGACACCGAGGGTAATGTTATCACCGGCCTTTATGCCGTCGGCTGCGATGCCGGCGGTCTTTACGGCGACTGCTACGACGTTAACAAGGCTCCGGGTTCACAGTCAAGCTGGGCCTGCAACTCCGGCCGTATCATGGCTGAGGCAATTGCTGAGCAGCTTGCATAAAGATTTACTGCTTACATCATCATAAATAATGCCGAGAAACCCTCTGAGGATAATAGCCTCGGAGGGTTTCTCGGCATTGCTTTCTTATGGGGTAATGATACATAGTAACATGGGATGAACAGTCACTCATCAACCCATTGTTTAACCTACAGTATGCCGAGTACAAAGCGATACGCTGACATATACATAGCCCAGCCGGTGGGGTTTTGGAACGTCTCGTGCGTTGCTTCGTAACGCAAGATTCCGTTTTCGTCATAAACTGCAGTGATATTGCTGCGATCATCGGTTTCACAGTAGTAAACACCATATGGTCTGAAGTTGTCTGCGATATAAACAAGAGCTCCTCCATCAGGTGTTGGCATGAATGAAACTTCATACTCCTTAAGGAAGTCAGAGAGTTCTGAATCCAGGGCAATTGATTCACCGGCAAGCACAAGCTTGGCTAACTGATACACTGTTTCATTGAGCCAGTATGCCTCTGTTGACTGTACTGTTAGTATTGCGGCATGGTTTTTCTCATCAAATTCCCAGGCAGCCTTAAGGTATGGTTCGTTCGATCCAAAGGTGAGACCGGTAGGATAGCCTTGCTCGTCGTAGTACGAGCATACAGCGATTGGCGAATCTCCTGAATTGTCAAGTTCGATCTCTGACTCTACGTATCCGCTGCTATGATAACTGGCTGTGCTCCGGTCGTCTTCATACCAAGCTACCATAATGGGGAATCCGTCATCATCGAATTCTGTTGTAAGCGGGGAATCAGTAGCGTGAGAACCATCAAAACTTGAAATCGATCTGTTTACAGGGATGCCGTCTTTATATGTATAGGTTATGTTAGTGCTATAATCCAGGCTGCCATCTGCCTCAAAGCGCTCGGTAACATGCTCGAGAATGTTACCGTTATCATCATATGAACGCCTAAGAACTGTAGTGCGGATGCCATCCTTGGAATAAAACGTACGGCTTGTCCACAGATCAACCTCAGCCGGTAACTTTGGTGTCTTAGTTGTTTCTGATGGCAGCAGATTCTTACCTGTTAGGATATCTATGATGCTTGCCTGTGCGCGCAACGGCGTCTTTGCCATAAACAAAGCCGCAACAGATGCAATTCCTGCCATAGCAATTGCGCAACGCCTGGTAACCAGAACTCGTGATCCCATAGTCTTTCACTTTCCCTTAAGATATCAACAGAGACACCGCAAAGCCGTTCTTCTCGGCTATGGCAAGAATAGCCTATACAAAACGCAAAAACAAGTCAGATCAAACTCAAATACCTGTTGTAAAATGCAGATATACCTTTTCACATAGGACAAACGACCAAAAAGAGACAATGAAGAGTCTCTTTTCTACCTTAGAGCTCCCGCAGATACCTCAGCCGCAGTTCAAATTGTTGAGCTGCGGCTTTTGCGAACCAGGGGCGTTGTTCGGTATTATTTGAGAATACACTTTCTATGGTTTTGCAAAAATCTTTGAGTGTGTCAAAATCGAGCCATGAATCAAATGAGAATATATTGTGTTTAGCATTCATCAGAAAGGGCAAAGCGATGGCATCTAGCAAAGATTATTTGGATTTCATTATGGAGCAGCTTGAAGAAGCAGGCGATGTAACTTACCGGGCAATGATGGGAGAATATATTATTTACTACCGCGGTAAAGTAATAGGCGGTATTTACGATGACCGCTTTTTGGTAAAACCCACCATGTCAGCCCAGGCAATGATGCCAACCGCAAGTAAAGAGCTTCCCTATGAAGGCGCAAAAGAAATGATTGCTGTGGACAATGTTGAAGACAAAGAGTTCCTGCGGGATCTTTTCGAAGCGATGTATAGTGAACTCCCTGCATCAAAACATAAATAGGATATTAATGTATTCTCTGTTTCAAGTCATATGGAACTATCATGAATGATGTATTGAGACTGAGACATAAGGATGAATAGCGGGCGTATATAGCAGTAGAATCATTGGAAAGCTGCCAGCGGAATTAGCCGCCGGCAACATGTAGAGAAAGGGTTTGTTATGTCAAAATCACTGTTTACCAGGAAGTCTTTTGTTAAGGGTTTAGCAGGTGGCGCACTTACATTTGCCGGACTGGTAGGCGCGGGGTTTGCGCGCGCCAATGAAGCTGCGAACGGCCCGTCTGTCGCTGCAATCTATTTGGGTGTAGAAAAGCAGGCTTTTGTCGAGAAAGACGGAGACACAGACCATCTCGACACCGTATGGGTCTATTTTGATGATATGACCTTTACCCAGTATGTATTTGACGATGATGCGGCTTTTGTTTTCAGCACCGGTACTTACAAGTTTGAAGACAACGGCAGTTTCAATTATGATGCTCAGGCAGATGCTAAGGCCAGCATCACTATTACCCGTGAGCAGAAATATAACGCAACAGAGGGTCTTGCCCCATATGATTCCGTACATACCTATGATCTCGGTACGCTCGGTTATCTCAAGATCTTCCCGCTTGAGAACGCAGCAGCGCCTGATCCCAATGCTGAGTTTGTGGGTTTGCCCAACCCATGGAGTGAGGTTGCAAGCGCAGACGAAGCCGCAAGTGGCGCCGGTTTTGATGAGTTTGATGTACCCGAGACCCTCGAGGAGTATGGCCTGGGTCGCGGTTATGAGACAATTTATCGCTGCATGAAGGGTATTGCAGAGGTCAGGTATGAACTTGGCGCAGCTCGTATAACCGTCCGCAAGGGTTCCCCGGTCGAGGGCGATGATATCTCGGGCGACTACAATCAGTATGCCCTTACCTGGACTCAGGATATTGACGATGACCTCATAGCTATTTGCTCCGGCAACCAGGAGGACAAAGCAATCAAGATTATCTGGGAAAACGATGGTTTTGATTACTCCATTAACTGCGAGGGCCTCGGCGGCGACAGCGACTATGGCCTTGACGCACAAGTTCTCGCTGAGCTTGTAGACGATATTGATTAATCCTTCTGAAAAGCACTGATTATCAAAAGCGGACCCACGGCTTTATATTTACCGTGGGCCCGCTTTCAAAGTGAAAAACATCATCCACGATGCGTAGGTTGTAGCTTCAGCATGCATATGATAGGCTTAAAATACAAGTTTAAAGCATGAGGAGGTACAATCAATGGATAGGTATGTTACCGGAGCTGTGATTCGCAAGCTTCGCGAAAATAAAAAGCTTACGCAAGAAGAGCTTGCCGAGAAGATCTTTGTGAGCAGCAAAGCGGTAAGCAAGTGGGAGACCGGCCAGGGACTGCCGGATATTACTCTTTTAGAGCCGCTCGCAAAGGCACTCGACATCTCTGTTATAGAGCTGTTCTCGGGCGATACCGTCACAAACAGAAACAGATCATCCAATATCAAGAAAGCTCGTTTTTATGTATGTCCGGTTTGCGGCAATGTGATACAGGCAACCGGTGAAGCCGTTATTTGCTGCTGTGGAATAAGCCTGCCACCGCTCGAGCCGGAAGAGGAAGATTTATCCCACGAGTTGCAGATAGAGATTGTCGAAGACGAATACTACGTAACCGTCAACCATCCCATGACCAAAGATCACTACATCTCGTTCTTAGCTGCAGTATCTGACCAGGGGATTCAATTTGTAAAACTCTACCCTGAAGGCAGCGCCGAGGCAAGATTCAAAATCAACCGGGTAAAGTATCTCTACGCATATTGCAACCACCACGGCCTGTTCAAAAAGAAACTTTAAGGTATCAGAAAGAAAATTCCAATCCATTCCCGGTTGTTTTCACACTCAGACTTACTATTGCCTCGATACTATCTCTTCTACTTGCTTTTGTTTCTCATAGAGAACGCAACCGCCCGCATGATCCTCCAGCAAATAGCCTCCATCACGCAGTTCCAGGAACAATTTGGAATTCAGGGCATCCTTCAGAGAAGTCTCTACAACATTGATATCAGAATACGGCGAGAACGGGCAGGGTTCAGCGCCTCCGTGTGAGTTAATGTGGAAGAAGCCTCTTCCCGCTGCAAGACAACCGCCAGAGGCCTTCTCATCTCCGGGGAAAGAAACAAACACAATATCGTTATGCTCTGTGCGGAGGCGGTTAATACCTGTTTTTATAATCTCACGCTCTTTATCCCCCGGAGCAAGATGAGCCGCCTCCTCCGTGACGGGAACATATTTGATATAGAACACGACTTTACAGCCCTTCTCCGCAAGGGACTGCACGAATGTATCGGAAAGAACCTCGTCGAGGTTCTCCGTTGTCACAGTGATGGAACAGCCAAACAGCAGTCCCTTCTGCTGAAGCTTTTCCATACTTCTCATGAGCTTGTCATACACACCGGCACCGCGCCGGACACCTGTGATCCCCCGATCTCCCTCGATGCTCAAGATAGGGAAGAGATTCCGGTACTTGTCAAAGATATTCAGGTATGTATTATCAATTAAAATGCCGTTTGTGAAGATAGGAAACAGGATACTACCCATTTTCCCTGCGCATTCAATGATGTCAGGTCTCAGCAACGGCTCACCACCCGCCAGAAGAATAAAACTCACGCCAAGCTTCTGTGCCTGTGAAAAAATTTCAAGCCATTGATCGCTGGTAAGCTGGCTTTTTGGTGCACAATCCTCTGTTGCATGATTGGCGCGTGAGTAACATCCGGCACAGTGGAGATTGCAAGATGAGGTAATGCTTGCAATCAGAAACGAGGGAACATGGAGCCCTTCTTTTTCTTGATTCTCTCTGCGCTTTGATGCCAAAGCCGACGCTGCAGCAAAGCGTGTCATAAATGCGCTTTCACGCGGATCACTCAGCGTCGCCCGCAACACATCGCGCATCAAGCTTTCTACGCCTTCAACCAAATAACGCTGAATGTCAAAACTATTTTCAATAGTCATTATTTATCCAATTCCACAGCTACCGCCGCTCGAACGTCAGCCATGTCTACAGTAGGTTCAAATCTGGCAACAACCTTGCCTTCCCTATCAATCAAAAACTTCGTGAAATTCCACTTGATGTACGCCTTGTCACCAAATTGCTTGTTATTCATAGCAGCGAATTTATTCATTGCTGTGCTTTTAATCCCTTTACCAAAACCCCCAAACGGTTTTTCTCCCGCAAGATATGCAAACAGCGGATCGGCGTTTTCGCCATTGACATCAATCTTTGCGAACTGCGGAAACTCCGTCCCAAATTTGAGCGTACAAAAATCATGAATCTCGCTGTCAGTTCCCGGCGCTTGATTCGCAAATTGATTGCAGGGGAAGTCGAGAATCTCAAAGCCCTGCTCCCTGAAGTCCTTATACATAGCCTCAAGCGGGTCGTAATGCGGTGTGAATCCGCACCCGGTCGCCGTGTTGACAATCAGGAGCACCTTTCCCTGATACTCAGAGAGGCTTACATCGTTTCCTTGTCTGTCCTTTACGGTAAAATCATATACGGTTTTCATTTGATAACTCCCTTCAGTTTTTTGATTGACTGTTATGCAACAGTTCATAAAGAAGCGTATACAGCATTTGTGCTTTTTCAGACGGCAGGTTAATGCAATTTGCTACCTGAGCAGGAATATCTTTTGCTTTTTCTTGCAATGCCCTGCCTTCATCTGTAAGGGTGATCTCGACCACACGGTCATCATCACGGCACCGCCGTCTCATAATATAGCCTGCTTGCTCCATCTTTTTCAGTAAGGGAGAAAGCGTACCGTTGTCAAGCATCAGCTTTTCTCCGATCTCCGAGACAGAGATACCATCTTTTTCCCATAAGACCAAAAAGACAATGTATTGCGTATAGGTTAAGCCCAACGGCTTTAACCAGGGCGTGTAAAGGTTAGTCACGTTCCTTGCTGCAGCATAGAGCGGAAAGCAAAGCTGATGAGAAAGCTTCATCGCTTCATGATAATCGTATTCCATAACTCCCTCACTCGTTAATTATGTTTGATACAAATATATTTTATCATACATATTATTGCGAAATCAAGATTCACATCCGAAAAGTTACCTTAAGTTCACATTTATCTTAGAATCGGCAATCATTCGCTTATCTGAGACGTTATCCAGACTGGTCGCTCTCCATGAATCCAGTCAGCTTTCTCTGTTTCCCCCTTCTTGAAAACAATGATACAATGGGTCCAGATTGCTCAACCAGTTTCTACAGAGGGAGTAACAATGGCTTTTGATTACAAAAAGGAATACAAAGAGTTCTATATGCCAAAGAACAAGCCTGGTATTGTAACCGTGCCAAGCATGAACTATATAGCGGTTCGCGGCCAGGGTGACCCAAATGTTGAGGACGGCGAGTACAAACAGTCCATTGGCCTGTTATATGGCATCGCTTTTACCATCAAAATGAGTAAGATGGGCAGTCACCAAATTGATGGTTATTTTGATTACGTTGTGCCTCCGCTCGAAGGCTTTTGGTGGCAGGATGGCATAACCGGAATTGACTATACCCATAAAGAAGACTTCAAATGGATATCCGTCATCCGTCTTCCTGATTTTGTTACCAAAGCAGAGTTTGACTGGGCCGTTGAAGAAGCAACCAAGAAAAAGAAAATGGATTTCTCAAAAGTTGAATTTTACACCTATAACGAGGGATTATGCGTCCAATGTATGCATATTGGCTTTTATGACGAGGAACCCGCGACCGTTGCACTCATGCATCAATATATGGAGCAAGAAGGCTATGCTCTCGATATCACCACTCAAAGACTCCACCATGAAATATATCTAAGCGATGCAAGAAAGGTCGCCCCCGAAAAGCTCAAAACCGTAATCAGACATCCCATCAAGAAAAGATAACAAAGAAACTGACAGGTTTGTAAAAAAAGTGATATACTCCAAAAACAACAGTTATTATGGTGGAAGGGGAGCATATGTATCGCGTGATCAGCAGGCGGGAGTTTACCAAGGCAAGTTTGGCAACAATGGGGCTTGCTGCGGTAGGAAAAACTTGTGACGCCGCATTTGCTTCTCAGGAATCCCCTGCCCAGGAGATTGTCATATTCCACACTAACGATATGCACGGGTATTTAGTCGGCAACGGTAAAAGCGTTATCGGAGCAGACTACGTATCTGCCCTCAAAAATAGTGTACCAAATGCCCTTTTGGTTGATGCCGGCGATGAGATACAAGGTTCCCCGTTTGCATCGCTTACCAAAGGTGAAGACTGTATAGAGGTTATGAATAAGACAGGCTATGATGCCATGTGCCTGGGAAATCATGAATTTGATTATGGCATTGACATCCTTTTGGAACGTGCTGCGGCAGCCGGCTTTCCTATGCTCAGTGCGAATGTCATAAACAGCGAAGGTATCCCTGTCACCGCCAATACCGGCTGCAGCGGGAACGGAGCCTCGGCAGTGCTTGAATGCGGAGGAAGACGTATTGGCGTGTTTGGTCTCACAACCAACGCAACCGCTTGGTCTGTATTGCCTGATGTAATTCAGGGTATCACGTTTATAGACGAAATCAAAACCGCTGAAGCCCAGATAGCAGAACTCGCTCAGCAAAACGTTGATGCCATTATATGCTTAGCTCATCTGGGCGATAACTCTGTTCCGTGCGAAGGAACCCAACTTGCCCAGTACCTCTCAGATGAAGCAGCATCCAAATTAACGGCAATCATTGACGGACATAGTCATTCCGTAGAAAACACCGTGGTACATGGTATAGCAGTTGTTCAGACCGGCTGCTATCTCAGCGCGGTCGGCAAGCTTACGCTCAACTTTGGAAACGACGTTGTCTCTTGCACAGAAGAGCTTTTGGAACTCACTACGGTAATCAATACCACTCAGCCAAACGATGAGGTTACCCAGGAGCTTGACAGGGTTTCTGCCGGCCAGCAAAAAATCCTGAGCGCTGAAATTTGTCTGAACCCAACTACCCTCTGGGCCGGACAACATGGCAGCTGGTGCAGCGTCTCGTCTGCTCGCATTGTCGAGTCAAACTACGGCGATCTCGTCTGCGAATCATACCTTTATGTTGCTTCTGAATACCTCAAAAGCATTGGCGCTGATGACGCGGCAATGGTTAGCGTTATGAACGGAGGTAATTCGCGCGATATTCTAACCAGAGGCATGCTTACAAAGGGCGATCTTGTAAGTATCAGCCCCTATGCAAATACGGTCATGATAAAAAGGGTTACTCCGGCGTTTCTCAAGGGTGTATTTGAATTTGGTTTTTCTAATTGTAACGGACAGGATATACAGACCGGCATGCTGTTACAAAAAGAGGCATTCAGTAATTTTATGCAGACCAGCGGTCTTACCGTAGTAGTTGATGCCAACATGGCAGTAGGCAGCCGTGTGGTTTCGATTACTCTCGACGGTGCTTCTGAACCACTCGACCTGACAGATGATCAAACACCAGTTATACTGGTATCCAATTCTTTTGTCATGACCGGCGGTTATACACCGTTGGCAGATGTCGAACTTGTTGCCGAGATTGGCGGTATTCTCGAAGCTCTTGAGAAATATATTGCATATTTAAACGAACTCAATAATTTTAACGGTCTTCCGCTCCTGACGGGTACAAAAGGAAATATTCTGTTTAGAACAGAGGGCTTTGAACCCGCGCCTACGTGGACCGCAAAAATAATCCTTGCAGACAACACCGGCCAGCCCCTTGCGAATACCTCTGCCAGTATCCAGATTGACAGCGGCGACTCTGTTGACGTAACCTCAGATGAGCAGGGATTTGTATCCATTGAGCTCGAAGATGGTCCTCATTCCCTTGCGATCATGCCTCCGGAAGATACAGATCCTGCCACTCGCATTGATGAGACTTATGTTAATAACTATGTGGGCTATGGCTTAGTCCAAAACGAAATGTGCTCCTGGCCTGTCATTACTATGTAAAGGTTTATTTCCACATCCAGCATATGAGATTTTGGGACTGTGTCATGCCGAGCTTTTTCTGGAGGGCCAGGGATTCTTTGTTATTCTTTTCTGCCTGGCCAAAGGGTACATATCCTTGTTCCATTGTTTTTGCGATATAAATCTTTTCGAGCTCGGTAGCAAACCCCTGACGCCTGAACTCCGGGAAGACATACAACAGTCCCATGCTTCCTTCAAGGTGTTCTCCAATAAACCCTACCAGCTGATTTTGGACATAACCCAGGAGAAGCGCTTCTCTCGATATAACAATTTCCATTTCTTCAGGACTGATTAAATGATAGGTTTCTACGAGAAGCGCAAGATCGCTCTTTGTGGCTGTCCGCACGGAGATTCGAGTATCGATAGCCGGGGCTTCACCATAATATGCGACTTGATAGCATTCGAGCTTCTCGGCAAACCCGTACTTCTCGTAAGCTCTTCTTCCGAGAAGTACGTTTGAAACCATGAGCAGGTTGCACTCCCGGCTTATATGTTTGTCAAGCAGTGAAATCCCAAGGCCCACATCCCCGCATGCCAAAAGGTATGCTCCACTCACGCTGTCTCTTACCAAAAGCGCGTCATTGCGTTGCTCGAGAATTGTTCCTGTTCCCCGCTGTAACACACGTTCAATTCCCAAATAATCTATCGCAATATTGTCCATCCCTATCAAGGCTTTCACTTAAACTCCGTTGAGATTTTGATATATAATAATCCATTGAGAACAAGGGGCTGAGGAGGGTTCTTCTCTTGTGTCATCAAATCAACCAATGCCGGGTTTCTGGGGGGATATTATGTGAACAGGGAGGTGATTTTCTTTATAATACCCATGTCTTCATTGGCTCGGCAGAAGTACCAGTTAATGAATTCTGCACGATTCGCGGACATCATGTAATCATGATAGTCTGTTGAATTGGGATCGCGGCCTTGTATGATGGTGATCAGCCCTTTTTGCTTTAGCTCTCCAAGAGCGGTTACTATGAGGTCTTTGTCAATTCCTTCGAGTTCCAATTTTGGATTGCCTATAACGTCGAGCAGGGAGATGTAAACCCGGTGAGAATCATTGAGAACCACCGGATCAGGCACATATACGGGGACAGTGTCCTCAGGAATATTGTCTTTGTCGATGCCCATATGCTTGCAGATGGCTTTGGCTTCTTTCTTTGTCACTCTCCAAGCAAGTGATGCTTCCTATATGTCCATCGCACCTCCCAATCCCAATTCCATGTTCTGAGCAGATTGTATATCAGAGGATAATTAAAAGTCAAAAACCTGACAAGAGGTCTGTCCTTTTGTCAGGTTTTCTTTTTGCTAGATGTCTAGTTTTACGCTATGGCTGTAATGCCTGAAAAGGCGTTGACTTTATCTTGCATATAAAAATCTGTGCGCATACCGGAGCTTGGTTGTGTCTCGCGATTTGTGTCAAACGTCTGTGGAGGCTGAGGTTGACCGTTGCCCTGACCTTCTGCCGCTGCTGCGGGTGCGGATTCGCTTGTATTGACCGCCTCCAGTACAGGCCCAACTTTCGTATCAAAGAACAAATCATGAGGTATGGTGCGATGGCGTCTAATAGGTGATAATATTTCTAAGTATATTATCATAATATTGCCATGTATATCTTATAAATATTTCCATATTACCTGTATATTATACTTTTGTATAATTACAATATTTACAAGTATTTTGAATGGGGGCTGCTTATGAAAATTGTCGATATCAATAGCTATAAACCAAGGCTTATTGACAACACGATCAACGAGTATCTTGATACAGCAAAAGCTCTCTGCATTGAAGGGCCAAAGTGGTGTGGCAAAACATGGACATCTTCATACCATGCTAATTCAGAATTTCTTGTGGGCGATCCTGATCGTAATTTCCAAAATAGGCACCTTGCAGAGATGGAACCTTCTGCAGTTCTTGTTGGTGAAAACCCAAGACTGATTGACGAATGGCAAGAAGTCCCTGCGCTTTGGGATGCAGTCAGAATGACTGCTGATAAAAGTAATAAAAAAGGGCAATTCATCCTTACCGGCTCATCAACTCCCACCAATAAAGGCATTATGCATTCTGGAACAGGTAGGATTGCAAGAATACGAATGCATACCATGAGTCTATATGAATCAGGAGATTCTACAGGAGATATTTCTTTGCAATCAATTTGCTCCGGGGAATTCAAAGGAATGATTCTAACCGGCCAAAAGAAACTTCACGATCTTTCATGCATGATATGCAGGGGTGGTTGGCCCGACAATTTGAATACTAAAGAAAGAAATATTTCTATCATGCCAAATAGCTATCTTGAAACCGTGATAAATGATGATATTCAAAGGCTTGATGAGAATGTCAGATACGATATTCCCAAACTTAGACTGTTACTCAGATCATTGGCAAGAAATGAGTCAACCACTGCATCAGTTCTTTCGCTGTCAAAAGATATTTCGCAACAAGATGGTGAAATATTGTCCAATGAAACAATCGCCAGGTATCTAAATTCATTCTTACGGTTGTTCCTCATCGATAACCAAAAACCGTTTTCACCTAATATTCGGTCATCTATTCGCATAAAACAGCAAGAAAAAAGACATTTTTGCGATCCAGCTCTTGCTTGCGCCGCTCTTAAACTCACACCTGCAAAACTGGAAAATGACCTTGAATCATTTGGCTTTATGTTTGAAGCACTGGTAGAAAGAGATCTGAGAATATATGCCCAGTCATTTGGAGCACAGTTATACCACTACCAAGATTATAAAAACAATGAAATTGATGCTGTCATAGAAACAGATGACGGCGAGTGGTGTGCTTTCGAGATTAAACTTGGCGCCAACCAAATTGACAAAGCCGCAGATAATCTTATCAAAATTAAAAACACACTTATACAGAACAGCGGGAAAGGACCAAGATCAATGTGCGTTATTTGCGGCCTGTCAAACGCCGCATATCAAAGAGATGACAGCGTCTACGTTGTTCCCATAACAGCGCTTAAACCTTAAGTTGGTTCATCGAATTCTTTGGGATTCTTATTACATCAAAACACAGCGCTTTTTGCCGTAAGGGGGTTACTAACCACTCCTGCGATTTATGCCGGATCCCAGCTCATACTGCCCTTAAGGTATTCGCCAGAAACTCATGCACTCTACCTTGCGTAGGTTGCGGTTTACTTGCCTTCATAGTATTGTTGAGCAGTAAAGAAACAGCGTGCTTATATGGATGAGGAGATTGATCATGAAAATACTCGTATTAAACGGAAGTCCCAAAAAGAAGAGCGATACGTTCCGTCTGACAGATGCTTTTTTGCGGGGCATGAACAAAAACCAGGAGCATGAAGTGCACGTGGTACATGTTATCGAGAAGAACATCGCGCCTTGCAGGGGATGTTTTGGCTGCTGGGAGCGCGCGGACGGACACTGCGTGATCGCTGATGACCAAAACGAGATTCTTGATCTTTACCAGAGCTCTGACGTTATCATCTGGAGCTTCCCGCTTTATTGCTACGGTATGCCCTCTCATCTAAAAGCGGTGCTCGACCGCACTATTCCCCTCATCAAAATGCGCATGGTGCAGGAAGCAAACGGAGCGGTCCGCCATGAGGCGTTGGCTGATTTCTCTAAAATCCATACGCTTGTTATCTGTGGCTGCGGCTTCCCTAACTGGGATGGCAACTTTGACAGTATCAGGACTATGTGCAACATCTGCTTCTGTAACCCCGATATGCTCTGTGTGCCCGAGACTCCCCTGCTCAACATACCGGCAGCCGCAGTTGTAGCTGACCCTCTCCTTGCACGCTTTAAGGCAGCCGGCGAAGAATATGCTGCCACGCTCTCCCTCTCGGCACAAACAGTTGCTGAGCTCGAAGCGCCAATGATTCCCAAAGAGGAATACATCCGCAACGTCAACGGAGCCTAATAACCTTATTTTTTCTCGCTGTTTTATAAAACTTAGGCATATAATATACGCAATGAGGGATTGCTGTTTTATGCCTAAGGAGACTTGTCTCATGGCTCGGGACATAGTCAGCGTACCGGCTCAAAATGCCGGTACAGAGAAGAGTTTTATAGAAGAGCAGCCTGCCGAGAAGACAGGCGCTGCCGCTGCTGGGATCCGCGGACTTGCGCGGAACGATGTTCTTGCGATCATTGGTATGGCGCTCTTTTGGCCGCTTTTACGCCGCAATGTCCTCTTCCACGTGCTGGGAGGCCATGACGCGAGTCTCACGGGAATGACACCTCTTTTCTGCCTTTACCTGGCTTGTCTTACGGCGCTTGTGGTACTTGTTGTGTACCGTTGCAAACATAATCGCGACATTACCCTAAACAACCGGAATGCGCTTATAGCCATATTTTCTGCCCAAGCCCTGCTTAAAGTAATCTCATGCACCTTACAGCTAGAGGGTGTGGTCGCGACAATTGCCGCTGTCGCTGATGCCCTGCTCTTCCCGGCAGTCTTTGTCTCTCTTACTCTTCTTTGGGCGTCTTATGTTTGTAAGCTGTCTCTCTCACGAGCGGCTATAGTGTCTGTTGGCGGGTTTATTCTGAGCTTTTTGATCCAGCAGATAGGATGGCTGCCCAGGCCTGTTCCTGAAATCATAACAGCATTTTTACCCGTGATTTCATTGGGAATTCTTGTGATACTCAATGAGATTGCCGGCTCGGGCAAGATCGCTGCAGAGAATACCGCTGCCACCTCTGTAGAAACGCCAACTTCATTTACCTGGCACTCTGACCGCGCCATCATTGTTCTTATGCTCTCCCTGCTCGCAAGCAGTGTGCTTCGCGGTGTTGTTAATGGCGGCGTTGACAGCGCACTCGCCAGCCCTCCCTTGACACAGGACATTCTCTCTATTGTTTACTCGGGAATCTTTCTCGGTTTTATGGCGACTCCCGTAGCGCATAAGCGCAAACTCAGTATGATCTGGCCGCTTACCATGGTAGTTCTGTTTGCAGGCATCCTGCTCATGATGCTTTTTGGAAGCGGACATGACAGCTTGGGATCAGCCATTATGATGATGGGGCGCACCTGTTTGAGCGTCCTTCTGTGGCTGCTCCTTGTGGGAGAAGTACACCAAACCCATGTGAATCCCATCTTTGTATTCTCGTGCTGCTTCTTAGGATGCGACATACTGTCTTCTCTGCTCGGATACCTGATTGTACCGGCACTTGTGAGTTTGGCGGGAATCGACGCGGCAAACCTCGCCCCCGCGCTTGCTGCCGGCATGGCATTGGTAATGATGGCAGCCTCGGTCTTTGCGTTTACAGCTCCCGCCTTTGCAGAGAAAACCGGTTCTTCTGATTCAACTCCGTCAGTACCGGGCATTCCGGACACGTCTGCCTCAGATAAAAGTTCTCTACCGCAGACAGACCCCCTTCAGCATAATCTCGACAGTATCTCAGCCACCTATTTCCTGACCGAAAAAGAATCTGAGGTTGCCGCCCTGCTCGCAGCTGGCAACAGCCAAAAGCGCATTGCCGAGGAACTCGGCATCTCAATTGGCACCGTCCAAACCCACCTCAAGAACATCTACCGCAAACTCAACATCCATACCCGCCAAGAACTCATTGACCTCGTAAGACAACCCTGATTGTGCATAGTGTGTCAGGATACCATTTTGTGATAACTCTCAGAACATAAACAGCTCGTCTCCCGTTACAAAAATATACCATGCTCTTTAATTTGTGTCGGGGAGAACCGTTCTCTGACACATTCTTGCATTTCTGAACCTTCTGGCACAATATGTTTACGTCTCTAAACAGAATGCTGCATAGAGAGGTAGGTTATACATGGTATAGGATTCATTGTCATGAATTACGGCCGAGAAATTATTCTCGCTTAAGCGGTATGCTTTTGGTGAACGGCCGTCTTTCATAAAGCGAGCCAAACTCTTTGCAGCTACATTGCGGCCTGATTTAACCTCTACAGGTATAAGTCTGCCCAAACGGTCTTGATATACAAAGTCTATCTCACCTTGCCCAACTTTCTCTGACGGCATCCAGTAATACGTGCTAAGACAGTTCGCACGCAATGTTTGCATAACGCTATTCTCGGCAAGAGCGCCTCGGAAATCAGAAGATAAGAGGCTTTTGAGCTTTGGATCCAGGAATACTTCTGCGTCGATGCCAAATTTATAAAACATAAGTCCGGTATCGCTTATATACTCCTTAAAAAAGCTCCCTTCGTCATCATTAAATGCAACAAGAGGAGCTAAGGTGTCACAAGTAAGATCGTTTCTAAGAATAACACCCGCCGCTTCAAGCCATTCCAAGGGCTCGAGAAACTGTGTGCGACGGCCTCCTCTTATCACTTCAGAGTATTTGAATTTCTTGGTAGACGCCCTGAGCAGCTGTTTGGGGAGGCTCTCCCAAATTCGCTTCGCAGCAGCAGCGCTTATCCCGTTGTCCGGATCAGTCATATCTGCGGTATAAGTAATATTGATTTCTTCGAGCACTTCTCGGACTGCTTCAAATGAGCCTGTTTCACAATATGTTCTGGCTGCTTTTGGCATGCCTCCAATAACAAGATACCGTTCATAGTATTCCATTGCACGGTCGTGAAGGATATAGGGCTCACCGATTTGAGCATGCACACGTATATCTTGGGCCATTTCTTCCTCACCCAAAGCCCAAAGGAACTCCTCAAATGTGAGAGGATACATCCTTATGTGCCGTACTTCAGACGGGAAGGGTAGCTTTCTTTGTTTGACTGTCACACCCAATAAACTCCCGGTAGCTGCTATACGCCAGGGAGAAGCAGCAAAAAACCGTAATGAGTTGAGTGCTTTTTCGCAGAGCTGGACTTCGTCAAAGAGAAGAAGTGAAGATTCCGGTTTTAAGGTAACGCGTTTATACTCACAAATACGCGAAATTATGCGTTCAGTATCATCTGTGGGTCCATCAAATATTGCAGATACACGCTCAAGGTCTGTCTGGAAATCCAGCTTAACAAACGACTCTCCAAAAAGCCTTTTCCCACAGGTTTCAACAAGAAATGTCTTGCCTACCCGGCGTGCACCCTGAATAAGGATGGGCCGTGAATCCGTTCCTTGTGCCCATTGTTCAAATGTTTGCTCCAGCTTGCGTTTCATTGATATCATAGAGACTCACAATCATATTCTATGTAGTATTACTACATAGAATAGTAGAATATTATGTACTATTATACAATATATTTGATCTTTACTTATAAAAACCTGACAAGAGAACGCACCTTTTGTCAGGTTCTGCTCCCGTGCACATAATTCGTGACACCAGGTTTTTCTATGCGGTTATACCTTGCAAAAAACAAGCTATGCCAGATTAATGTCTACCAGGTGGCAAATTGGCGAGTTGGAGAGACGTAGTTCAAAATAGGTATCTTTAATTGGTTCACAATAGGAGATAGGATAGTATTTATCATTTATTAAAATCTGTTTTCCGGCAGGAGGAGAATAGGGTACATGCATTTCATATTCTGTGCCCGGATGTATTGCTATTTGCATTCCAATACTTCCGGACTCACGCATCTTTTGTTGAGATGAACGGAATAGGTCGATATCATATCCATAGGCTTTGTTTTTTTGAGCCGGCACCATTATCATATCATGAAGCATGAGTCCGCCTTTATGTTCATGGGCTTCATCAAGCTCAATATGCCATAAGGTAGCGCACAATAGAAGAACGCGAATATGCTTCACTTGAACACATAAGCGACGGCTATCCCAAATATCTTCTCACCTGTGACCGCCTTTTACAAAAACGCAATGGCATCATTCATAAAAACTTAATTCAATTTATCAAGGATGACTGTCAATTTGGAATGTAGTGTGCCAGAGAACCATCCCCCCGACACACCCTATCAATTTGGGCGTGTCGGGGGGACGGTTCTCTGGCACATCAAAAAGTCCTTCTCGGCAACACTACTGGTTGCCGAGAAGGACTTTCAAAAAAATCGGGATATAGCCTTTTCCGGGGGGCTATTCCCTCTGCGAAATGTGCTTTTACTCGCCGATTGCTCCGGCTGCGTGCATACCGGCTACGTAGCCACCGGTGAATGCGAAGCCGAGGGACTCACCGAGAGATACCTGGAGCCAGTCGCCGGCGCCTGATGCGGGACGGCCACCGCAGTTACCGGCGGCGTAAAGACCGGGGATAACCTCGCCCTCAGCGGTGAGAACGCGCATGTACTTGTCAACGTCTACACCCGAGAGAATGGTGGAAAGCCTCGGCCAGCGATGTGCTGCAAAGAACGGCGGGGTATCGATGGGAGCGAGCCACTTGCTCTTCTTGCCAAAGTCAGTATCTACACCGGAAGCTGCGATCTCGTTGTAACGCTCAACGGTTGCGACAAAGGTCTCGGCAGGGATGCCTACCTGCTCTGCGAGCTCCTCAAGGGTGTCAGCGGTATAGGTTGCAACAAAGTTGCCATAAACGCCCTTGGCCTCAGACTCGGGGGTACCGGGCTGGTATGCAGGAAGCTGCTCAATCGAGAACGGACGGCCGCCAGCCTTGGAGGCAATCTCCTGGAAGTTAGCATCCCATACGCTCGTGAAACGCTTGTTGGGCTGATCACGTACTACGTCGTTCCAGAGAATGCTGTCAACATCCTCGTTCATGAAGCGCTCGCCGTTGTCGTTCACACCGAGGAACGGAACGTCCTGCATGGGGCCTGCATCGTTGTCGTGGATCATCTTGGCATATGAGCCGTTGGAGAGATGTCCGCCGGCTGCGATTGCCATGAGGTGGCCGTCGCCGCGACGGTCGCCAACCTTGGCAAGGAAGCCAAGTGCATCAGGGCAGTAACGCTTGAGCATGGCCTGGTTATTTGCAAAGCAACCGCAGGTAAGGATAACCTTGGGAGCGTTGAAGCGAATAAGACCGTCATCGCTCATGCCCACAGCACCAATAACGGCACCGCTCTCGTCCTGGAGAACCTTGCAGCCGGGGGTATTGTAGTAGTAGTCGATACCCATCTTGGGACCAAGAGTAGCGATAGCCTGCATGCCCTCGGCATAAGTAACGGGCTTGTCCATAAAGAAGACGCGGCGTGAGCAAACCTTGCCATCCTCGCCGTAATCAATGATGTCGTCAGCCATCATGAAGTTCTGAGCAGGAATGCCTCCCTCCTGGGCTTTCTCGGCGATGAACATTGCGGCGTCGCCGGAGTAGAGAAGATAGTTGTCAATGAGGTTCTGGTCATTGCTGTAATGATAAAGCTCATTCCAAGCCTGCTTAAAGCGCTGAAGTGCGAGCTCGTCGCTCTCCTCGCGAATAAGGCCGCTGCCCATGTTGCCTTGGCTGATGGCGAGACCAAAGTTCTGGAGTACGGCAACCTTGCCAACGCCCTTCTCGGCAGCGATGGTTGCGGCAGTTACGCCCGAGGTACCTGCGCCAATAACAACGAGGTCATAGTCATAAGAAGCGATATACTGATCCTCAGGAATGTCGCCAAGGATAACGCGCGACTCTGCAAAAAGTCCCTCGTAACCGGCGGGCTCGGCAACAGCCTCGTCAGCAAATGCAGCACCTGAAAAAGCGCCGGCAGCAACAGTAGCGGCAGCAACGGCCGATGTACCCTTAAGGAAGTCCCTTCTGTTAAGCTCCATGATAGTGCCCCTTTCCAAAAAAAGTAACAAGAAACCAAACCATCTGCACCCGGCAGAATGTGGGGCAAAAGATAGCCCATAAAACAGAAGCGCCTCTCCCATAAAACACGGGAGAAATCTAAAGGTCCTGCTACAAGCAACAGTCTCCCATATAATTTGTGACCCGCCCAAAACATCATCTGCACACAAACAACCTTGCACCGCTCCGGTTCTAAGAAGATTAGTGGATGAGAGATCTGGGTTTTCGAAAGGATCGGTGGATGAGATCTGCCTTTGTGAGAGGCCTGCTGGCGCAAATTCAAGCGTTTGCACAACTCGCTGGCGCAAATTCAAGCGTTTGCACACCTTAAAGGAATGAGTAGCAAGGACTTCTCTAATCGGCAGTATTATTACCTGGTCTTTTAATAAGCGGCGGAGAAACCCTTGCTGATTACGCTGCCCTTTTCATCAAGATCACACCAGCAGGACGTGCAAACACTTGAGTTTGTGCCAACAGGTTGTGCAAACGCTCGAGTTTGTGCCAGAGCGCCTCTCGAAAAGGGGAATCTCATCCACTCATCCTCTCATAAAGTGGTATCTGTGCCATTAATTAATTCTCAGGCTGAGTGTATCGGAACATTTTCTGGCATAATAAGCAGGGCGGAGGGATTTGAAATCCTCTGCCCTGTTTGTTTCTTTATATGAGATTATTTAAACGCTTGTGCTTGGAGACTATGCGGTCTTGGAGATGACGGTGTCTTGAGCCAGTGCGGCGCCAACGAGGTTGCCAAAGGTAATGGCGCGGCCATGGCTGATGCCCGGGCAATGGACGGTGTAGCTGTTGCCAAAGAAGTCGCCCTGAACGTTGCCAACGGCGAAGAGGCCGGGAATGGGCTCGTCATCAGCATTGCAAACCTGGGAATCATTGTTCACATGGAGACCCATGATGCAAACAAGCATGGTGGTGGGAACGGGCTCTGCGTAGAACGGCGGGACGCCAATCTTGCTCAGCCAGTTGGCGGGTACACCAAAGTCCTCGTCAACGCCGGAATCACACCACTTGTTGTAGCGCTCGACGGTGGCCAGGAAGGTGTCAACAGGCATCCCGACTTCTTCGGCCAGCTCTTCGAGGGTATCGGCAGTGATGATCAGACCGTTATTGACGGCGTTATCAATCTTGGACTGGATGTAAACCTGCTCGCCGGTAGCCCTGTCGATGGAGTACAGCATGGACTCGTAGGACTCGGGGTTCTGCTGCTGGACAAACTGAGCAAAGTTGCCGTCATAAATGGACCAGGCCACATTGCCGGGCTGGTTCATACGGGCGTTGGTAATAAGCGGCTCGACGGGCATCTCGGCGCCATAGCGCAGACCCTCGCGGTTAACAGCAAGCCAGCACATAAGACGGGCCGAGAGCACAGACTGCTGGTTGGACAGGTGGACCATCGGGGCAGATGGTGACTTGGAAAGAGCGGCGCCGGCCCACAAGCCCATGGTGATACCGTCGCCCATGTTGCCGCCTGCGGGGTAGTAACCGCATACGTCGGCGCGCAGGGTGATGGGAGCCCAGTCCTTGAGCATGGCTTTGTTGCCTGAGATGTCGCCGGTAGCGAGGATAACGCCCTTGACAGCGTTGTACTGGACATGGCTGCCGTCTTCTGCGGTAGCGATGACACCGCAGACCTTGCCGGAGTCGTCTTTGACCAGCTGCTCAGCCTTGGTATTGAAGATAAACTCGGCACCGTTGGCTGTGGCGTTCTTGGCGAGGCACTCGATGATGCGGGAGGTGACCATCTTGCCCTCGGTGGTGATCATGCCGTCGCCCTCTTTGACAAAGGAAACAGCAGACGGGAGCAGGCGCCAGTAGTCATCAAGCTTGTCCCAGCCCCACTTTGAAGTGGGCGAGAGAGCCTTTACCATCTTGATGTCATCCTTGGCGGCAAGCTCTTGCAGGTAATCAAAGACTTTGCCGGAACGCTCGGCCCAGGTGCGGATGAGGTTATAGTTTGCGGTCTACTGTGACCAGCGATACACAAGCATGGCAGCATCTGCAGGATCAATATCAAAGCCGTTTTCCTTTTGCCACTTGCTGCCCACATGACCCAGGTCAACACCATGGCAGGTAAGGCCCTCGGCCTGCTCAACAACCAAGACGGAGGCGCCGTTGGTGCTCGCTGCTTCGGCTGCAGCAACGCCACCAATACCGGCACCAATGACCAGAATGTCATAGGTACCGCCGTCAACAGCGTCGGTAATGGGTTCGGGGGCGTGCTCCCACGGGCGGTCGTACTCGGCCTCCTCGGCCAAAGCGGCCGGAGCAAGGCTCGCAAAAGCGGCGGCACCGGTCAGAGCGGCAGCACCTTCAACAAAGTTCCTTCTGGTAAGTTCCATTGTTTCCTCCTGCATAATGAGACGAATAATGACTACCCCGTGCGGCGACAGCGTTAAGCGCATCGCCGGGATGCGATCCCTATTGGTTGCGCCTTACAAGGCATAAAAAGTATATCACTAGTACTCAGCTCCGATGGCGCGTTTGGCTGCTACGCGGCCGGTTAGGAATGCGCGGCCTACGCCAAAGCCTGGAGCGCACATGCGCTGTACAAAACCGCCAAAGAAATTGCCGGAGTTGTTGCCTGCGGCATACAGACCCTCGATGGGCTTGCCGCTCTCGTCGAGAACCTGCATGTTGCCGTAGATCTCGAGACCACCGAGAGGAGTAAGGCAGCTTGCCTGACGTGCAAACGCGTAGAACGGAGGTGTCGCAACCTTCTTCATACGTGCAGCCTGCTTGCCAAAGTCCTCGTCATAACCCTTGTCGCAAAGCTCGTTATAGCGCTCGACCGTTGCGACAAATACATCAACAGGCACTTCCATTGCCTCGGCAAGCTCTTCGAGCGTCTCGCCCACGCGCAGGTCGCCGGCTTCAAGCGCCTGGGGAACAATCTCATCCCAGTTAGCGCGCATAGCGCCGCCCTTGCCCATTTCTTTCCAGGTGGTGGTGTAATCAGCATCAAAGACCTGGAAGTGCATGAGACCTGGGTTATGCATGTCCTTGGCATAGATTTGCTCGTAGGGCACGTCTTCATTCGAGAAACGCTCGCCGTTTGCGTTTACACGGAGCCACGGCATAACGGTACCCTGGTAGTTGGGGTACTTGAGCTCGGGGTCGTAGTGGATATTGCAGGCGTGGGGCGCCGGCTCCATCGCTGCGCCAATCCAAACTGCCATCTTGTGGCCGTCACCGGTATCGGTCTTTTTGGCGTATCCTGCCGGCAGACCCTTTGCGTACGGCATCAGCTCATCGCGCATCTCCAGGTCATTGCCGTAGTCGCCTGCACAAAGGATAACGCCCTTCTTTGCGTTGCAGAGAATATAGCTGCCATCCTCGCGCTGGGCGATAACACCGGTAACCCTGCCGCTCTCATCCTTGCGGAGTTGTACTGCCGGGGTGTTATAGTGAGCGTCGAGAAGAGCGGGGTCACATTCGGCAATGAGGTACTTGATAACCGGAGGCACACTGCCAATGGGGGTAAAGTTACCAACGGGCAGGTGGGTTACCGTGAAGGTGTAGTTCCACTCGTCATCGGCAGGCTCGGGACTCTCGAGGATGATGGGGCCGACGCCCTCGACACCGTCGATCTTCTCGGCAAGCCAGTCGGTCATTTCACCGCTGTACTTAACCCAGTTACGGATGACCTCTGTCTTGGCTTTGTTCTCGCTCAGGAGGTTAATGTGGTTCATAACTTCCCAGCCGTCAACCTCCACGCCGGCCTCTTTTTGCTTTGAGGTTCCGTTGGCTGCGAATGCGTAGCCATGGCAGAACGGCTCCTCATCCTTTTGGAGCAAGATTACGGAAGCGCCGTCATCAACGGCGGTCGCGGTTGCCATGCAGCCTGCTGCGCCAGCTCCCACAACAACAAGATCAGCCTCAAAGGTCTCGGCTATCTGATCATCGCCAATAGGCTCCGGTGCAATCTTCCATGAGCTTACGGGAGCCGCCGGTTCATCTGCGCTTGCTATACCTGTTGCACCAAGGGCAGCTGCTCCTGCCGCAACCGCTGAACCTGCCACAAACGACCTTCTCGACAGCTTAGTATCCATCAAAACCCCTTTCATATAGATGGAACGGATAGAGAGCAAATCAGTTTTACTCGATAACGCCGCAGATGCGGAGAGCAGCGACATAGCCGGTGGTGGCTGCGCGGCCAAGGCTCATACCGGGGATCATCATCTGATGCTCGAGACCGCCAAACCATCCGCCCTGGCAGTTACCAACGGCGTAGAGGCCGCCAATAACGCTCTCGTCCTCGCGGATAACCTGGAGATCTTCATTGGTCAAAAGACCGCTCAAAGTGCAGAGAACACCGGCCTGACGTGCAACAGCGTAGAACGGAGGCTTGCGGATAGCGGTGAGGTATGCGGCCTTCTTGCCAAAGTCCTCGTCAATACCCTTGTCAAAGAGCTCGTTATAGCGATCAACGGTAGCGATGAAGTTGGCGGTAGCTTCCTCATCAAAGCCCATCTGAGCTGCAAGCTCTTCGAGGGTATCGGCGCGCTTGCACTTGCCTTCATCAGCTGCGGCTTCAATGGCGTCGCCATAGCCGGGGAACGGCTCGGTACGCATCATGCCTGAGCCAATGGTGCCGCACTGGGCCTTGAAGTCACCGTCAAAAATCTGCCAGTGCATAAGGCCGGGCTGGTTCATATCCTGAGCGTAAATCTGACCGTAAACAACGTCCTCGTTTGCGAAGCGCTTGCCATGCTGGTTCACCGAGAGCCACGGCTGGCCTGAACCTGAAACATCAGGTACATTTACCGGCGGATCATAATGGATATTGCCGCAGTGCGGAGCCTTTTGGATAACGCCGCCAATCCAGTAGCCCATCAAAATACCGTCGCCGGTGTTTTCTTTGGTGGGATATGCCGAGGGAAGGCCCTCGATGTGGGGCATAAACTCATTGCGAAGACCCTCGTTGTGACCATAGTCACCGGCAGCAAGAATGGTGTTCTCGCCAAGGCACAGAATAAAGGAACCATCGGGAGCCTGGCCAATAACACCAATAACGTCGCCGGCCTCATTGGTCTTCAGCTGAACGCCGGGTGTCTCGTACAGAACTTCGCATTGGCCCAGGCCAATTGCATAGTCAATAAGATACTGAGCAACGCCGGGCATCTGGCCCATCCAGCCATGAGCGGTTGCATAGGTGAATGTCCAGTCATCCTCATAGGTGGCTTTCATGTTGGGCGGGGCAATCATGGGACCTGCGCCCTCAGCATCGTTGCAGCGGTCATAGAGCCAGTCAATCATTTGGCCGGAGTAACCAAGCCAGTTCTTAATAACCATGGGCATATTGGCGCGGTTCTCGCCTGCGCGGTTCCACTTGTTGATGGCTTCCATCCAGTCGCACTCATAGCCGGCCTCTTTTTGGGCGCGGGAATTGCATGCAGCAATACCCCAGCCGTTGGAGAATGCGCCATCATGCTTTTGGAGCACGATGCAGGACTTGCCGTTCTCAGCGCAGACAGCGGCAGCAATAGCTCCCGAGATACCCGCGCCAACAATGATGACATCGGCTTCCTTGGTCTCTGCGATGGCATCATCGGCAATGGGCTCTTTGATGGCGGCTGTTGCGCTAATGTCATAGCGTGCATCCAGGTCACCGCGAAGCGTCATGATGGGCTTCTCGTCAGCAACTGCTTTGCTGAGAGACGGGTTCACAGCCAGTCCGGCTGCGGCAACAGCAGCGGTTGCGGCGGTTGCGGCTACAAAAGACCTTCTTGTTACATCTTCCATGTTTCCTCCTTGTTCCTGTTCTTCCTTATGCAAAAACAAATTCGGCCCAAAACGCAGAAGACACGCATCTTGGTAAGAATGAATATAATACAAATGAGTATGACTCGTCTTGGATTTACGTATGAAAGCGGTGAGCGCTCCCAAAAACAGGCATCAATTGCAAAAGATTTTGAGCGATAAGAACGAGTCCCATACTACCTTGACTGTAGGCTGAGAGACGGATAATCTGACATGGTGCAAGTTTTGACGGGCGCTAGCATGATCAAATTTCTCATGATTTCAATTACCAGGCCTTTTGCCGAGAAACCCTTCGATTTTGGCTTCTCGTCATGCTAGCACCCGTCAAAACTTGCACCATGTTGGTTCTGTCAAAAAAGGTTGACGCATAATTTCACCTACCGCTTACGGATTCCTGCGTGTCTTTTGAGTCAAAACGGCTACACTATGCGTTTACATTATCTGCGAGCAGGCTCGTAACTCTGCAACGGGCTCTTGCGCAGACATCAAAACCTCTGCTGATTCTATTCATATAGGATGCCTTTGTGCTATCCGGCTTTATGCGGCTCTCTGCAGTGACCGTATACCGCCTGTTCACAGCGCCAAGGCCCAACTGAGCACTGGAGATTTCTCGTGGACTCAAAGACCAAGAACTACATTACCATTGGTATTTGCGGTGTACTCGCAGCCGCAGTCGCCATTGTGCTTGCCATGAGCGGAAACCCCGGGAACATGGCTATTTGCATTGCATGTTTTATCCGAGACACAGCCGGCGCCTTAAAGCTTCATACGGCTCCGGTTGTGCAGTATCTGCGCCCCGAGATTGTGGGTATCATTCTTGGTGCACTTATCACCGCGGTTGCGACCAAGGAGTATAAAGCGAGCGCGGGTT
Organism: Coriobacteriales bacterium; assembly: GCA_017515595.1. Lineage (GTDB taxonomy): Bacteria > Actinomycetota > Coriobacteriia > Coriobacteriales > UMGS124 > RGIG5691. The sequence goes on along the minus strand of JAFWFL010000073.1, from coordinate 21,448 downwards.
CCTCGCCCTTTACGCGCTTTATCCTGGGCATGACCGTCATGATTGGTGCGCTTATCTTTTTGGGTTGCCCGCTCCGCATGGTTTTGCGCATGACAGCCGGCGACCTTAATGCATGGGTTGCTTTGGTGGGCTTTGTGGCCGGTATCGCAACCGGTACATTCTTCCTTAAGAAGGGCTTCTCGCTGGGCAGAGCTCAGGCCGTTAAAAAGGCCGAGGGCTTTGTGCTCCCCATTGTCATGCTCGTACTCTTTATTCTGAGCATCGCCACCACCCTCTTTGCCGCTTCTACCGAGGGCCCTGGCAGCATGCATGCCCCTGTTATCCTCTCGATTGTAGCAGGCCTCGTATTTGGCGCCGTAGCCCAGCGCTCGCGCATGTGCTTTGGCGGCAGCATTCGCGATGCCTTCCTCATTCATGACTTTGGCGGACTCATTGTCATTGGTATACTTTTTGCCGGCGTCCTCATTTACAACCTTGTGAGCGGCCACTTTAACCTCGCTTTTGAGGCACAGCCCATCGCCCATACCGAGGCGCTCTGGAACATCCTCGGCATGTATGTGGTTGGCTTTGGCGCCGTTCTTCTGGGCGGGTGCCCGCTCCGTCAGCTCGTGCTTGTTGGCAACGGCGAGACCGACTCGGCCGTGACCTTCCTCGGATTTTTGGTTGGTGCAGCCTGCGCTCATAACTTTGGTCTTGCTTCAAGCGCCGCCGGAACCACCGAGGCCGGACGCATTGCCTGCATAGCCTGCATTGTTATTCTGTTTGTCATAGCCTTCGTGAACATGAAGCGCAAAGCTTAAGGAGATGTAACCATGATAGAAGTCGATACCAAAGGCCTCTCGTGCCCCGAGCCCGTGCTCATGGTCCAGGACGCCCTCAAGGACCATCCCAAGGACACCATTCGCGTTGAGTCTGACCGCGCCACCCCGCGCGATAACATCATCAAACTCGCCGAGCGCTCAGGCCGCAAAGCCTCATACGTTGAGCAAGGCGATATCTTTGTAATCACCATCGAGTAAAACACGTAATATGCCGAGAAACCCTCGCAGAACCGGCAGGGTTTCTCGGCACGCAAGGATATTGCAAACTGAACGGAACTATGCATGAGCCTGCTTCGCTGTAATTCTCAATCTCATAATATGCCGGGTCAAAAGCAGCTGTACATCGCCTTCGACAGCACTACCGACGCCATTGCTTGCAAAGACCTGCTTACCACAGAGGGAGTAGAAGGACGCTTGGTAAGTGTCCCGCGCGAAATCTCGGCCGGCTGTGGCTACGCCTGGCGCAGTCCTCTCAATGCCCGCCCGCGCATAAAAGCCCTTCTCGAAAATGCTGACTTTGATTTCGCAGGCATTTGGGAAATATAATCACGGTCAACGGGTCAACGGGGACGGGTGCTATTGTCCGCGCGCTGCCTTACTCACGACGCTCCTGGCAACTCCGGTTAACCGCTCAATCTGTCGAATAGATAAATGAGATGCACTAAGCTTGCGCAAAGATTCATCTCGTGATGCACGATCCATACAGTAGATACTTTCAATTGAAACACCGGGAAGAGCGCTTTGGGCTATACTAAGCGCTTCATCATCTGCTATAACCTTTCTACCCCGTTCAATGTCAATACAAGGCGCGCTTGGGTCATCTTGCATATGAAACTCGATAAAACCGGGCCTGCCATCCATAAGCGCAAGTATCTGGCTAGTATCAACGCGTTTTGGCTGCTTTATGTACTCGCAATAACTACTCCAAGGATACTTATCTATGTTGGCAACACCTGCCTTTAAAGGATTGCGATGGATGTAGCGTACCACAGTACAAAGGTATTCGTCAGTTTCAACCGGTTCACTTTTAAACCGGCCTTGGAAAAGGGGACCCATGCGTCCATGACGCCTGTTAAAATACAAAGCATAAGCCGAGCCAATCATGCGCATCATTTGTGATATGTGTTCCATAGGAGCTTCAACAAGAAGGTGAACATGGTTACTCATAAGGCACCAGGCGAGCAAAGAGATATTGTTTTGTTCGCAAGCTGTATCCAGCAACGCAAGATAATGCTCTCGGTCGGCATTATCCTCAAAAATAAGACAATGCCCCGCGCCACGCGTAACAACATGGTAAACATTGGATTCTCCGCAAACACGCATCGTACGAACCATAGTGTCTCCTCTCCGTATTCCTTTTATGTGGGTCATTATACATCATCAGCGCGGACAATAACACCTGTCCCCGTTGTCCGCCCGTTGTCCTTTATGCGGTTTTGGTTAGGCTGGTAACAAAGGTTCTCAGGTCATCTCTGCTATGTACATCTAATTTGGTATATATGCGTTTGAGATAGGTTTTTACGGTATTCTCGGATATATATAGTTGTTTACCTATGCCTGATATGTTGTACCCTGCGACAGCAAGTACCAATACATCCATCTCGCGGCCGGTTATGCCATAGGTATCTTGAAGTTCTTTATTATTGCGAAGCTGATCTTCTGTCATGTTTACCAAAATTTGACTGTTCTGGGTGTTGCTTGTAGCCAGTGCAAGCCTGAGCCGCCTCAATACAACAACTACTGTCGTAAGCAAAATAATATAAACCCCCATGAGGGAAAGCACAAATGAAAGAGTTGTATTTTCTTGTACCAGCATACCCAGAGTATTGTTTGCAATAAACCCCAAAGCAATTGACAAGAACACTGTCCCTTTAAATACACCCAAAACAATGATTGCGCGGACGGGGATATCTTGTGACTCTTTAACACACAGCCAGTTCATAATCATGCTTCCCGCAACATAACACAGGTCAACAACACCAGCATATATCACCCAAAACTTTTGGTCAACAAACGGCAGCGAAAGGTATAAAAGCGTAATACCTAAAAGTACAGCAAGTTTAATAATGAGAGTATCAGTTGCCTTTTTTGACCTCTCTTGTAAAACAATAAACAAATAAAATACTAAAACGCCGGCAAGCGTACTAAAAAAGATAATGAGACTTGATGACAATGCGTTGTCAGGTTGAAAAAACGCCCGCATGGTTCCGCTTGAAAAACCTAAAAGTGAAACAAAGAGAATCGGTTCCCAAAGGTCTTTTATAATGGTTTTAATACTAAAAAGATCAACATTTGTTTGGGAACTCACAACAAAGCTATTACGAGCATCTTGATTAAGTACAGTCTTCACGAGAGCGACAGAAGCGATATAAATCACAACAAGAGCCACCAACCACTCGGTTTGAAAACTTAGAGTTTTCATAAGAAGAGCACCGCAAGCCGAAAGTATCCTGAATACAATGAGAATTATCAACGCATCTTGCAGAGAAACCCGCGCCGTTAAGACAAGCCAAAACAAAAAACCCAAGGCAATTCCACATGAAAGCATTATAAGTGCCGGTATAACAAGCGGAGATGCAAAAAGGAAAGCACAGAAAAGCAGTGCTACACCGATACCTGTTGTAACAAGAAAAGCAGTGGGTACCCATGAGGAAAGTCCGGGTTTGTGAGAAACCAGAACAGCTATGCATATTAGCCAAACAGCAGTTAATACGGTACAGATCATTGAGAAAACAACAGGTGACAATCCATTAAATATATCTGCGTTAGCAACAAAAAACGCTGTTTGCAAACTGTTGGAGAGAATACCAACAAGAGCCATACCAACAACAATCAAGACTTTATGTGTAAAAGAATAAGTTGTTTTTGGCTCGGCAGTGTCCATGAAGCTTCCTCGTGATCAAGCGACATACCAATTTGCTGTATTACAAAAATCAGTATAACGGTTTTAAGTCTGGCTGAAGTTCATATTATATATCAGCCGCAAAAACCATAGCGAGGCATACGTCAATATGGTCTCAATAACAGAGACTCAAAACAAGGCAAACTATACACCAATTACCAGGACATATAATAAATCACCAGCTTCGGGTGACATGTGACACCCACATCTGGGGAACCCATTTTTTGAACTCCCGGCTATCATGATGCTCGCAATTTGGTTTACAAGAGTTTGTACACACAACCAAAAGGAGTATGAATTATGGAACTCAGAAACAAAGGAATTTCGCGCAGAGGGTTTATTGAAGGCAGTGCTGCGAGCGTACTTGCAGCCTGTGGTCTTGCGGGTGTCTCGGCAATTTCTGTTGCTGAAGAAGCATCCGGTGCCAGCGGAACTGCCACCGCTACTATTCCAGGGTTTGGCGGAGATGTTAGTGTCACCATTACTCTTACTAATGGTGTAATTACTGACTGTGTAGCAGTTGGTGACTTTGAGACCCCTGAACGCGGTGGCCGCGCAATTGCTTCAATGCCTGGTGCAATTATTGAAACCGGTACATTAAATATTGATGGCGTGAGCGGCGCTTCAGTAACCTCCCAGGCAATTCTTACTGCCGGACAAATGGCTATTGACAAGATTTGCGGTATTACTAAAGGCGCAGTTATTGGAGAAGCACTGATGGTCCCCGGTCAATATACAGCGTATTCCAGAGGATATTGGGGTTCAAAGGACCTTCCCGTTACTGTAACTGTTAATGAAAACTCGATTATCGACATTTCAGTGCCTGATGATCGTTTTGCTCATAGCGATACAGAGGTTATGCTCAAGAATGTTAAAGAGACCCTGTTTCCGCGTATTATTAAGAACCAATCAGTCAAGGTTGACGCAGTCACCGGTGCATCTGTTACCAGTAATGGCGTTAAGATGGCTGTCGAGAATGCACTTCGTCAGGCAATTAAAGCTGCAGGTAATGATGAAAGTGCGATAAGCCGTTTCTATACTGTTCCGGTTAAAGAGGGCGAAGGCCAAACAGAAATTATTGACTGCGATATTCTTTTTGTTGGTTTGGGCACGGCAGGCCTGTTTGCCATGAGGCGTGCAATTGAGCGGGCTCGCGAGCTTAACGGCGGGCGCAAGGTCAACTTTGTAGGCATTGACCGCGCGGGCAAAGTGGGCGGCAAGTCGTGTATGACCCATGAATATAATGCTATTAACCCTCAGCATTATATGGATGTCTTCAACGGTGGCAAACAGTACATTGATGCCAATGAGTACCGTGAAATGTGGCGTAATTACACCATGACATCCAGCGGTGAACAAAGCGCAAAAGATGAGTGTGTCGATTTATTCTTTGCCGAGTCGGGCAATGCTATCGATTGGCTGTATTTTGAGAATGATTGGCGTTTTGGCACGCTGACCTCACGCGCCGCTGTCAACGGTACCGTGTCGTTCAACTCTGTCTATACGGACCGCCAGGATCAAGGTACTATGGAGGACCGCCGACTGGCAGTTGACGGCTTCTGTCGCTCTATGGTTAAGCGCTGCGAAGCTCAAGGCGCCCGCATTATGCTTGAGACCGAGGGCTATGAACTCATTATGGATGGTGATACCTGCAAAGGCGCTAAAGCCCGTAGCCGCGTGACAGGTCTGGAGTACATCATTAATGCCGGAGCCGTTATCATGAACACCGGTGGCTATGGCCTCAACACCGAGCTTATGAGCACGTTATTAGCACCTCAGTATGCAGGCTCTTATAATCTTATTACTACTGGTCAGGATACCGGTATGATGTTCCAAGCCGCACTTAATGCAGGTGCCGGCACTTGGAACTGCGAGATGCCGCCAATGGTCATGGGCATTACTTTACCTCATCAAATGTACCGCTTCCCCATTGTTGAAAAGCCGGGCTCACTCAACAAAACCTCAGGCCGCGTAAGTGTAGAAACCCTGAACGATATTCCTATGATGTTTGGCTGTGCCAGCGACACAATGTATGTTAACCGTAACGCAAAACGTTTTGGCAACGAGGCAATGGTTAAGTCGTTTGCGGGAGATCCAAATTCTTCTGGTTGGATTGCCTATGCCGCCGGTCCTTACTACTACGCTATTTGGTCAACACCCCAGGTCGATGAGATCAAAGAGATTGGTTTCACCCGCGTTAAGAGCTGGCAAAAGTATGGTACCCAAGGTGATGTTATTGAAGGTCCGGTAGAAAATATCTATGAAGTTATCGATGTAGCCATCGAAGAGGGCCTTATGTGGAAAGCAGATACTCTTGAGGAGCTTGCAGGAATGCTCGACCTGGATGCTGCCACACTTCAGGAATCCTATGACGCTTATAACACCTATGTCGATGCCGGTGAAGATTTCGAGTTCCAAAAAGACCCGCAATACCTCATCCATATTGGCGAAGGCCCATACTATGCAGTCAAAATCAATCCCAACCCCTATTGCTCCGGTGGTGGCCTGGACATTGATGCAGACCTGCGTGTTCTTAAGGCTGATCATGAGACCCCTATCAACGGTCTCTATGCCTTGGGCAGCGACTCATATGGCGTGCTTCTGAACCGCGAAAAGAATTATTGCAGCTTTGGCGGTGTTGCTCAAGGCTGGGTTTTGACCTCAGGCTATGTTGCAGGTCCAAAGGTTGTAGACTACGTAAATAAAAACTATGGTCTTACCATAGTACCCGAGCCTCTCAGCGATATTCCCGTAAACCCCGCTTCGATTTAATACTAACACCATAGCTTTTCATAGACCACACAATGATAAGGAGAAAATAATGCAATTATTAGATTCCTCAGTTTCAAGACGGGCATTTTTAGCCGGTGCTGCCGCAAGCGGACTTGCCGGTGCAGCCAGTGCCATGGGTATGACTGTTTCAATAGCAGACGAAGCTGTTACAGCTACTGAGACCAACGGACTTCCCTCATGGTGCACTATGCCTGAGCCTGTTGACGAGTCCAAGGTAACTGAGGTAGTCGATGTAGATTTTTGTGTTGTAGGCGTGGGTGTCTCCGGCGTAGTCGCTGCTGCAAAAGCGGTTGATCTTGGCATGAAAACTATTGCCATTGATGCAGGTCCAGCCCTTCCCACCGGCCCACAATGGATAGCAGCTGTGGGTTCTCGTAAGATGAATGACGCCGGTGTTTTGCTTGACCGTGCTGAAATCGTAAATGACCTTATGTGGTATGCTAACTATCGCGCTGACCAAAAACTCATCCAGCTTTGGTTTGATCGTTCCGGTGAGATGATGGACTGGTATTGTGATGTTGCCGAGTCAACCGGAGAGGTTGAGATCGCTATCGAAACTGACCTCAAGGATACCGGCGGAAAGCACCTGAGCCCAGCCATTGCACACAGTCCCGTTGAGGCTCCCTTCAAGCCAATGGGCCCCAACCCTAATGGCATTTGGCGTGCCAACGACGTTATTATTACCCGTGCCGAGAAAAACGGGCTTGATCTTCGCTTTGATACGCGTGGCCGTGAGCTTATTACTGATGAGGATGGTAACGTCATAGGCATTTACGCTGACCTGCCTGAAGACGGAGGCGTTCTGCGCATCAATGCGTCAAAAGGCGTCTTACTTAGCACCGGCGGTTATGTACATAATGATGTGATGCGTCAGGCACTCAATCCTGTTCAAGAAGCCACAACATCAGTAAGCTTTGGTAACGGTAAATACATGGGTGATGGTATTAAAATGGCTATGCAGGTTGGCGGTTTTATGAGCGACGTACATTGGTGGTGCGACAGCGACCGCGGTTTGCCTGATGGTAGTAAATGGGTCCCGGGTAGCCAGCCCTGGCTTCATACCAATATCTATGGCAACCGCTTCTGCAATGAAGACGGCCCTTACGATTACATAGGTTATGCAGGCTCAATGCAGCCTGATCACAAGTGGTGGATCTTCTTCGACAATAACTACTGGACCCAACTCGAGCAGAATCACACTACCATTTGCTCACGCAGCTATCCTGTCCTTGGAGCCATTAACTCGAGCAATGTTTGCCAAAGTGCCGAGGAATTCGCAGATCGCTATATTCAAAAGGTTCGCGATAAGGGCTTTTTGGCCGAGGGCGAAACGCTCGAAGAGCTTGTCGAAAACATGAAGGTAATCGATAACCGCATGGATTTCGATACTCTCAAGGCTACCATCGAACGCTATAACGAGCTGGCCGACAAGGGCGTTGATGAAGACTTTGGCAAGATTGGATTCCGTCTGCAACACCTAAACCAGCCACCCTATTACGCAGTACTCATGAATCCAGCAATCATCAATAACCTCGACGGTATTCGTGTGAACAACAAAGTTGAGGCTATTCGTCCCGACGGTTCTGCGATCAAAGGACTCTATGTAGCAGGCAATGATGCCGGTGGAATGTACGGCATGACATATCCGTGGTATTACGGTGGCTTGAATTGCGGATTTGGCACAACATTTGCTTATATCGCAGCAATAAATGCATCAGAAAGATAAAAGTTTTAAAGAAGTATTCAGTGTGTCAGGGATCGATTCTCTGACACGCTGTCTGGAGGACAACGGGTTAGGACAACGGGGACAGGTGTTATTGTCCACGGAATAAGACAACACGAACGGAGGCACTGTTGTCTTATTCCGCGGACAATAACACCTTTCCCAGTTGTCCTTAAACCCGTTGTCCTTAATCCCGGACAATAACACCTGTCCCCGTTGTCCCACCCGTTGTCCATCACGCGCCTACTGGTCTCTTTGCAGCCCGGCGCCAGAGGGGGAGGAACCAGAGATATACTGCGAACAGGATGGCTGTGGTTGGGGCGGCTATGGTGGCGATTGGGACACTGGCGGCAATTGACCAGGGTATAAGGGCTGCAATCACAATAACCGAGTCTTCGAGATCAATCATCATGGACTTCTCGGATGGCTCGATTTTATGGCATATCTGATGCGTAAGAATGGTCGAGAGCGTCTGGTTACACGAGACAACAACCGTTGTAACCGCTGTGGCAAAAACACCGGCAAATACCGAGGTATGCGCGCTTAGTTTTGTGACAGCCTCCTCAAGACCTTTGAGCAGGCCCGTAGCCTGGAAGATGCCCGCATACGCAGATGAGATCACAATGATCACAGAGACCTCGAACATCGAGCAGATACCGCCCCCGTTGAGCATCGCTGCTGCTTGTTCATTGGGGCATGAATATCCAAACAACATAGCCGAAAAAAGCTCTGGCACACTCATCCCCTGGAGCGCCACACAAAGAACCGCGGCTGCAAGAATACTCAGCCCCATAATAAGCTTGACATTCAGCTTAAAGAGTGCGAGCGCCAAAACAACCACTGCCGGAATAATCACAAGCCAGTTCAGCGTATACACAGACTCAAACACTGAGGTTATAGATGATATCGCCGTAGCCTGCTGCCCTGAAACCAAAGCATCAACCTGGGGAGCCGTCGCAATTCCAAGTATGAGATACACTGCACATGCCGCAATAAACGGAACAAATGCCGTACGCACCATAAGGCGGATATTGTCAAAGATATTGGTATGCGTGAGCGTGCAGACCAAAGCCGCACTTGACGAGAGAGGCGAACACCGGTCACCAAAATAGATGCCGCTCAGAATGGCGCCACCCGCATAAGCAGGGTTAATACCCAGCGTTGTACAGAGCGCCATGCAAATGACGCCCATAGTTGCGACTGTTCCAAACGATGTGCCAAACAGCGCCGACATGAGGCTGTTCAACAGAAATACCGCGATCAGCACCATCGAAGACTGAATGAGCGGTAATGTCCAGACAATAATCCCGCCAACCGTCCCGCAGGCACGCCACAGCGCGGTAAGGCTGCCTACCAGCACAAAGATCATAAGGATGTTACCAATGGTCCTTATGCCCTGCCACCACATGCCGGCTACCTGCCGCAGCGTATTGCCTTTGGCCAGTGCATATGCGCTAAAAAGCACAAAGCCAAACGCAAGTGCATACAAAACAGAAGTTCCGCATGCCACACAAACCACGAGTGATGTCACAAAGAGCAAGAGAACCGCAACGCTCACAACATAGCTCCTAGCAGCGCATATCTTCCGGACCGGTTTGTCCGAGCATAATCTTGATGATCTCCACGTCAGTTGACTTCATACCTACGCGGCCAACATAGCCCATCGACATGATTGATGTCTCGACATCGCTTGCCACAAGGCCGTCTCCGGCGCAAAAGTCCTCGTCGAGCATAGCCATGGTGTGCGCGAGCATGGCAGCATCTACCGAACTCGCAATCTTGGCGGCGCAGCTTGCTTTTGCTCCGTCGCACATGATGCCGCCCACGTTCGCAATGGTGTTTACTACAGTTGCACCAATTTTGCTATCATCACCGCCTGCCAGGTAGGTAATTGCGGCGCCCGCTCCGGCTGCGGCACACACAACGCCGCAAAATGCCGAGAGACTGCCAATATAGTGCTTGAGATGGATCGCCGTGAGGTTCGAAATACAGAGAGCGCGCAAGAGCTGCTCGTCACTTGCATGAATTGCCCGAGCATATATCACAACCGGAACCGAGGCACAAATGCCCTGGTTGCCCGACCCTGAGTTAATAACAACCGGGAGCGAGCACCCTCCCATACGGGCATCAGAACCGGCAGCCGCATATGCACGCATTCTTGCGACAATGTCGAGAGGCTGAGAAGCCACAAGCGTCCGGCCAATCTGGGAACCCCAGTGCCCGCGCAAGCCCTCCTCGGCAATAGCCATGTTATACGTCGCCTGGCGCTCGAGCAAAGTGCGAACAGCCTCTATGTCTACAGAGTGTGCAAATGCGCAGATAGATGACATGGTGAGCTGCTGTGCTGTGGCGACAACGCGCTCTTCTCTGCCGCTACCCTCCGTTTCGCCTTCAGAAACAGTAGGACATACCGCATGGATTGCTGCCTGGTCCAAAGGAATGCCGTTCGCGAGAATTCGCGTCACATTGGTGTGGCGCTCCTCAATCTCAATTGTCGCGGTGCGGGTTTCTCCGCGAGCTGTGCAGCTTACATAGAGATTCGGCACATCCTTCGCTAAATCAACCGCGCAAATGCCTTGGGACAGGAGCTCGCGGGTGCGCTCAACATCAGCATGAGTCACTGACTTAAGGACTTCGAGCCGGGCATCTGCGTCTCCGGCAACCGCGCCTAATATGCAGGCGACCTCAATACCCTTAAGACCCTCGGCGTTGGGCACGGCCACACTTTTAACATTCTTAACAATGTTACCGCTGCAAACCACTTCGAGTTTTGTGAACGGCTCGCCCAAAAACCGCACCGCCAAAGCACCCGCATATGCCAAAGCAATGGGCTCGGTGCATCCAAGTGCACATTCAAGCTCGTATTCAAGCAGGTCAATATATGCACGCTGCGTACTGCTGTCCAAACCCGCGTGGTCATCAAATAGCATGTTCTCAAACCTCATCCCGCATAAGAGTATCTACAAAAACAATCGTATAAGTATAACCCCTCACCCGCTATTTATGTGCAGGAATTGTCCGAGAAACCCGCGCAGGGCGGCAGTATGGAGAGTTTTTCTTGTCTCCCCATCCTGCCGTCTATCTTATTCTCTAGTTATTGCGCTATGTGGATGGAACCTGAGGTTGTGTTGATTTGGTATTGTGCGCTTCCGTTGCCGCAGGTATAGGTGTTACCACGCTTTTCAAGGGGGATGTCGCTTTCAAAGCCTCCGCTCGCGGTGTTAACCGTGCAGGAGAATCCTGGCTCTACGGGCAGGAATGCAGTTACATCGCCTGAGGTTGCGTTGATTGAGAGACGGTCGCAGGCTCCAAACTTGGTGGTTATTGCCCCACTGGTGGAAGAAATTTCTGCCTTATTTACCTTATCAAACTCAGCATAGATGTTTCCTGAAGTCGAGTGGAGGCCCATAGAGTCTGTGCTGCCGGTCCCGTGCAACGTGATACTGCCTGATGTGCTATTGGTAACAAGCTCCTTTGCATTATTGAGTTGTGCATTGATATTGCCTGAAGTAACAGAAAACACGACCTTCTCGGCATCGCCCATCTGGCTTATATCCATGCTGCCCGAGGTTGAAGAAGCGGTTAGCTTGCCGGTTGTAACTCCGGTACACATATTACCTGAAGTAGTTTCCAAGACCGTTGTTTCTGCCATAAGCGACGGAATATTCAGGTCAGCCGAGGTTGCCTTAATAACAGCGCTTTTGAGCGTTATTCCTTGAGGAAGCGAAACAGTCAGGTACTTTTGTATGTTGACAAACAAATGCAGTCCCGGCTTGGCATATTGAATACGCAGCGTGGTGCCATCCAGCCACCATCTGAGCTGCATATCTTCAGAAATGCTTCCCAAGGCGGTTTCTGAGACATAAACGCCGGAACCCTCGTGGTACTCAATGTTTACTTTGCCGTTTAACCAATTGACATCAAGATTCTCGATGGGATCAGTGACAGTTGCATCTCCGGCGGTGTACTCGTCTGCATGAGCATAGTCAAACCCGGTAGCCTGGCCAAACAACACCCAAGCGCCTGCCGCTAAAAGCACAAGACAAACAATCAGCGCGGCAATCACTATAGAAGACTTACTCATTATTGTTCCTCTCTTTTTGTCTTGATGGCATAAATCAGAAGCGCAAGTCCGGCGATGCAAAGCAGGGCCATTACGGCTGTTGAAAATGGGCTTTTGGTATATAACGTAATCATGTTCATCATGTTTGCAAACAGAATGATATTAACCGCTCCGTAAATGAGCACGTGGCTAAAGCTCCCAATTCGCTGCTTTACCGGCTCGGCACGCAAAACAAAGGGCAAAAAGATAACCGAGAGTCCAAAGAGCGAAGCCGAGGCTGCCGTAAAGAACCAATTGCCGTGTGTAACAGCACAACAAATTGCCAGAAGAGCAATAAGGCTTACGCAAAACGCGCAAAGAGTCCAGAACGGTTTGTCTTTTGGCACCATAAGCGGCACAATAATAAGAGAAGCAGCCACGGCCAGGCCGCCCAGTACTATAAAGAACCAGCTGAGTGTTGCGCCCAAAGCCAAGTTAACAATCAGGCACACGAGAATGGGAATCATAAATATCCCCGCAATAACCGAACCCACCTGGGCGCTGCGGCGCTTGAACCGCAATTCTTGATTTGCAATAACCTCCACGGTTTCACTCCTTAGGTTGTCTTCGATTTCTCTTGTTCGCAGTTGGCCCAACATGGCTGCGCACTCGGGGCACTCCAAGAGATGTTCCTCTATGATGCGCCGGCTTGCGTCACTGCATACATCATCCGCGTAAAGCGGCAGCAAATCGCGGATCACATCGCAATCAGTTGTCATGTTCGCGCATCCTTTCCTGTAGTTTTAACCGGGCCCGATGATATGTGACTCGTGCCCAATTCTCGGTCTTCTCAAAAATGGTTCCAATTTGGGCAAATGGTAATTCGCCAAAGACTCGCAGTTCAAATACTTCCCGATACGGTTCCTCCAGGGCATGCAGCGCTACATGAATCCTGAAGGAAAAATCTTTGTCCTGAGCATTCTCGTCCAGATCCTTGCCCTCTGCAGGCAATTCTTCTGGGATAGGTTCTGTTTTGCTCCGCCTGCGCATCTCGTCAGTAAAGCAATTCTTGGCGATCGTACACAGCCATGTTGCCTCGTCAGCCTCGCCCCTGAAGCTGTCTGCTTTTGACATTGCCTTTAAAAACGCTTCCTGGGTTATTTCTTCTGCGAGGTTCCGGTCAGCCGCCAGCGTCATGACAAACGAGAAAACTCTCATATAATAGACGTTATATAGCTGTTCCCAACTCTCACTGCTCACACATCATCACCTCCTTCCCGGCCTTACATCAATTAGACGTACAAATCCGAGTTTCGTTACAAGAAAAATCAAAAAATTTTAGAACTTCCCACAAGCGGAGTTTTTGCATGTCGGATTATACTCAAAACCACCCCGCACAACCAAAATGTGCGGGGTGGTTTTGAAGAATGACCGTGTTCAAGTTATAGACCGAGAAAATCCCTCTGTCACGTGTTTTTGCTGCCGAGTTTCCAGCTGGCGGCTTCGCGGCGCTCTCCAATGAAGGTTTTGTAAATGCCTTCTTGCTGCATAAGCTCGGCGTGTGTGCCTTGTTGCACTATTTTGCCTTTATCCATAACAAGAATCAGATTGGCATGTTCAACGGTCTTGAGGCGGTGCGCGATCATGATGACGGTTTTCTCGTGCGTAAGCGCTTCGATTGCGTGCATGAGTTCGTTTTCGTTCTCGGGGTCAATATTGGCGGTTGCTTCGTCCAGGAAAATAACCGGGGCGTTTTTCATGATGGCCCGGGCAATTGAGATACGCTGGCGCTCGCCTCCCGAGAGGCTTTGCCCGCCCTCGCCAATAATCGTATCATAGCCTTGCGGCAACTGCATAATAAAGTCGTGACAGCACGCCTTTTGAGCTGCTGCTATAACCTCGTCCATACCGGCTTCCGGGCGGCCAAAGCGAATATTGTTGGCAATGGTATCTTTGAACAAATAGACATTCTGGAAGACAAAACTAAAGTTTGACATAAGGCTGTCCATGCTGTACTCCCGGACATTGTGTCCATCAAGCTCGACAGTACCTTTTTCTACATCCCAAAAACGTGCAAGCAAATTGACGAGGGTCGTCTTTCCGCTGCCGCTGGGACCAACAATCGCAGTGGTTGTACGCTGCGGAATCGTGATGCTCACATCATCAATAACCTTGCGTTGCTCGTAGCTAAAGTCAATATGGTTCGCGGCAAGCGTATGTGTAACCGGCACTATATCTTTGCCCTCAATGTCCATCTGCGGAGTATCAAGAATCTCCTGTGCACGGTCAACGCTTACATCAACAACGCGCAATAATGCCGAGTAATTACCGGCGGTTTCGAGACTCGCATATACAATAAACGCGCTGATAACCATTACTACGGCAATAAGCGGCTCCATAGTACCCTGTGCGTAAAACAAGCACGAGAAGAATACCATGGCAACACCGGTTAGTTTTGAAATATAACTCTGCAAACTCATACGGGGAATGAGCTGCATCTCCATGCGGGTGTTAACAGCAACGTTATCAGCAATAGCCTCATTGAGCTCCCTGCTTTTTGCGCCGCTTAAATGGTACGACTTTACCTCGGCCATACCCTGAAGGTATTCGAGGACCTTCTCGACAAGCTTGGCATCGCTTGCGACCTTCTTTTGCGAGAGCTTGCCCGCTGCTTTTTGAAGCAGGGTATTTGCACCCAGGAATACTATGAGGCCGCATAAGAGCACAAGCGCGATGCGCCAGTCAAAAAAGACAAGCATCACAATAATCACTGCGGTTGTGAGCAGGCCTTCGCAGACAAGCATGACCACACGGGTTGCCACGTTCTCAAGATTCTGCATCACATTGGTGGTAACAGAGGTAATTTGGCCGAGGCTGTTGCTGTTAAAATAGCCCATGGGCAGGTAGCGCATGTGTTCGGCAATCTCGATGCGCTTTTTGGCACAGGTATCATAGCCTCCCTCGGTTTGGAGCATAGTGGCTTTTGATTTAAAGAGACCGGCCCCAATGATGCTGATAAGCATAATGCCAAGCGAAAGCAGGATATCGCCGGTTTCTACCCGGCCGTTCATAAGCGCCATAATCATGACGGCAATGGCGGGAATCTTAAGTGCATCAAAAATTGCCTGGAAGAGTCCCAGTACAATGGACATATAAAATTTGCGGCGGTTTTCTTCTCCGCAAAAGGCAAAAAATCTGCGAATTATTTTAAGCATTGACGTCCACCTCACCGTCTTTGACTGCCATATGGGCTGCGTACATAGCCGCATAGAGTCCGCCATGTTGCAAAAGCTCTTCATGCGTACCTTGGTCAGAGATCATGCCGTCCTCCACAACATAGATCGTATCTGCGTCGGTAACGGTAGAAAGCCGGTGGGCAATAACAATCAGCGTTTTACCTTTGGTAAGGTTGCTCACCGAGCGCTGGATAATGGCCTCGTTCTCGGGGTCGGTGTATGCGGTTGCTTCGTCCAAAATAATGATAGGAGCATTTTTAAGCATAGCCCGCGCTATTGAGATTCTCTGACGCTCTCCTCCCGAGAGATGCCCGCCACCGGAACCCACAAGGGTGTCATAGCCGTTTTCCAAACTGCAAATAAACTCATGACAACCGCTCATTTTAGCGGCTTGCTCGACTTCTTCATCTGTTGCGTCAGCACGCCCAATGCGAATATTCTCGCGCACAGTCATATTAAACAGGTAATTATCCTGCGATACAAAGGCCATTTTGTCAGCATAATCTTCAAGCGGGATGTCCTTTATATTGGTTTCTCCCAAAGAAATGCTCCCGTCGTCTACATCCCACAGAGATGCGATGAGACGGGCGATTGTGCTTTTGCCACTGCCTGAGGGTCCTACCAGCGCCACAAAGCTGCCCTCGGGGATGTGCATGTTAATACCATGAAGCACCTCTTTGTCTTCATAGCTAAACGTCACATTCTCAAGGTCAAGATCATTCTTTTGGGGAACACTGCCCTTGAGCGGACGGGTCATCTCAGGAGCATCAACAATGCTTCTGACCTCGCCAATGATGGTACCCATGGTGCGGATGTCATCAGAATAGCTCATACAGGTAATGATGGGGGCAATAACACCTACCGAGAGAATGATTATTGTCACAAAATCTGCCGGGTCAAGCGTTCCGCCCTGCACCAAAAGCCCTCCTATAGGGAGCACCGAGACCATGGTGGAAGGCATAATAACCATAGCAAACGTAAAGGGAATAATGCTCGAGCGCATCCAGTCTATAAAACTGCTTGCAGCGGCAACGGCATCAGTCACAAAACGTTCATAGCTTGATTTGGTTTTGCCAAATACCTTGATCACCTGAATGCCGTTAATGTACTCAACAGCTGTATTGTTGAGCGCTTTTGTTGCGGCAACCGTCTTCTCGTAAAAACCGGCGCTGCCTTTCATCATAAAGACGTAACAAAAGAGCCCAAGGGGGACCGTGAGCAGCGATGCGAGACCCATGCGCCAATCAATGGTAAAGATATACACAATAATGACGAGAGGAACCAGGAGATTCGCTGTAAACTCAGGCACTATGTGGGCAAGCGTTGTCTCTATGGAATCAATACGCTCAATGAGCGTATTCTTTAGCGACCCCGAGCTTTGCGAAAGAACGGTGCCCAACGGCATTTTAGTGAGCTTCTCGGTTGCGCGCTTACGAATCTCGCCAAGAACGGTAAACGTCGCCCTATGGCTTGTAGCGGTCGAAAACGAATGGAACAGCACTCGTGCCAGCCAAAACACCGCAATATAAATGCATCTCACCACATAATAGTCAAGCTCTTTGATACCGTTCATTATACCGCGCACAATGTCTGCCACAAAAAAGTACGGGGCTACCGCGCAAATAACGCCCAAAACAGCGAGCGCAACCGCGAGCACAAACTGCTTTTTATGATCGCCCGTCTGGCCCAGTACCCAGCCAAGGGCGGTCTGTTTATTTGTTGTCATACATCATCCTCCTCTGTTGTTGCGATATTCGCGTGGGCTCATGCCGTACGTGCGCTTAAAAACACCGCAGAATTTGCCCACGTTCTCGTAACCAATCTCATAGGCAATATCACTAACCGGCATGTTGGGCTGTTCAAGCAAGAGTTCGCACGCTTTTTGCATTCTCTGGGCAGTAAGCCAGGTAAAAACGGGCTTACCGTACACGCTTTTAAAACAATTCTTAAATGCAGTGAGCGAAATATTAAATGTTCGGGCAAGCTCTTCTATGGTGTGATCTTCGCGCAAATCCTCGGTAAGCAGTTTAGCTGCCGCGTGTACCTTCTCAACCTGGTCTTTATAAAAATACGGACGTTCGCCGTTGAGGCTTTGCGGCTCCATGACCTGCAGGCAAATGAGAAGCTCCATAATCTTGGCACGAAACCATGAGATCTTTGCTTTTTCCGGCGCGTGGTAGAGATCCATAAAAATGCGGTTGAGGGTATCCTGGTCATTCATAATATAGAATCCGTCCGCACTGCAATACTTTTCACGGATTGCCGTGAGGTCAACCGGTATTGAACTCATGGTATCGTCAAGAGTTTTGCCGGCAAGATTGCTTTCGAACCCTATGGTTATACCGTGATAATGGCTGGTGGGAAACCTTGCGACCCCTTTATGGTGCACCCGCGAATCAATACATACGCTTCCTGCTTTTTTGACCTGGCATAACCCGTTTTCGCACTCCATCACAAGGTGGCCTTCCCGGCAATAATCAACCGCAAATACCGTATGAGCCGCCTGAAAAGTGGAGTCGTAGTAGGCCATGTGGTAGTCGTTAAACATGAGATAAATACCGTCAAATACCCGGTAAACAATCATGTCTCCTTCGCCGGTTTCGTTTTCTACGCGAATCACCACGGTGTTAGGAGTATTTGCAAGAAGCCTGAACGAGCCGCGCTCCTGAAAACTCTGAAATGTCTCCCATATTGTTTGATTACCTGTCATAAGCCGGCCCCCCAAAGCTGAGCGCATAGTCGCAACAGGTCTCAATAAACTCAGTGTCATGCGTTACGGTTATGATAGTATGACCGGTATCCTTGAGCTGCTTCATAATGGCCGAAACCTTTCGCATTGAGTCATAATCAAGCCCGCTCGTAGGCTCGTCAAACAAAAGAATGGGACACTCTGATGCAACCGCGCAGGCTATGGCCACGCGCTGTTTTTGTCCGCCAGAAAGCGACATGGGGTGGCGCTCCGCAAACGGCAAAAGATCGAGTTTCTCGAGAATGCCACGGGCGGCTTCTTTGTCCTGTTCCGGCTGGCTGATAAGTACCTCATCCAAAACCGACTCGGTAAACAGCTGGTGGTTGGGGTCCTGCATAACCATAAACACCAAACCCCGGCGCTCTTTTGCACGATACTCTTTGTCTTTATAGCGCAGAATGCCGGGACATTTGCGAATGCCGCACAAGCATTCAAGAAACGTTGTTTTACCTGCGCCGTTGTTCCCCACAAGCGCTGTTACGGCATTGGTTTGTATATGCATATCATCAAGCGCAAAGAGCTTCCTGTCTTTGGTATATTGGTAAGAAAACCCTCGTAATTCAATTGATTCCGTTTCTGAATTCTCCCGCAGATCCGTAAGCCGCACAGCCACAAGCTCCTGCGGAGAAACCCTCGCGCGCGACCGCAAATGCCACTCATTGAGCTGCCTGTTTGTTAAAGCTTCTTTTTGCTGCGCATTAAGATCCTCCGCAACGGCTCCGTCCTGCAAAATAACCACCCGGTCGCAGAGATCCCATACGTAATTGATTCTATGCTCGGCAATGAGAATTGTTTTACCGGCAGACTTCCAAGCTTGAATGAGTTTGCGCAAATCATCAGCGGCTTTGTAATCGAGATTGGCGCTTGGCTCATCAAGCAAAATAATGCCCGGTTGCAAAACGTCAACGGAGGCACAGGCGATTTTTTGTTTTTCTCCGCCGGACAGTTTAAAAATGTCACGATCCACAAGGTACTCAATATCAAATCGCTGAACGGTTGAATGTATGCGGTTAAGTATTTCCTTCTCGGGCAGGGCGAGATTTTCGCATCCAAAAGCAAGCTCACTGGTAGTATCTACGGTAAAAAACTGAGAACGCGGGTTTTGGAACACAGTCCCAATTTTTCCCACCATCTCATAAACTGAAGCCGAGGTCAGCAGCGTATTGTCTATGGTAACGGTACCTGTGCGCTCACCCGGGTAGAATTCAGGAATAAGTCCGTTGAGCAGGCGCAAAAAGGTTGATTTTCCGCATCCCGAGCTGCCTGTTAAGAGCACGCATTCTCCGTCATGTACGGTAAGCGAAACATCACAGAGACTTTGCTGCCCGGGGTTTGCCGCATATGCAAAAGAAACGTGGCTAAACTCAATCACTGCACAAACCCCCAGGCCCAATAAACAATAATAGCAAGCGCAAACGCTATAACGCACCAATCAAATACTCCAAAACCAATGCGGCATATGTTGGTGCGTTTTCTTGATTTGCCGAGTCCTCTGGTAAGTGCAGCGGCGCTCAGCTCTTCTCCGATTTTCGCCGAGCAAGAGATCATAGGCACTAAGCGGTACTCGAGCATGCTGAGAGCTTTACCTCCGCCAAACTGTATGCCACGCATGCGCATAGCTGCGTTGATAGAGACTGCTTCCTCGTGCACGGTCGGGAAAAATCTAAACATTACGCACAAAGGTATGGTGAGCTCATCGGGCACATGCATACGTTCCATGGCAGCTTTGAACTCGCTTACCGTTGTTGTTTTAATAACGTAAACACCCATCATGTACGCAGGGAAAAACCTCGTAACTATGGTGATGATAATCAGTAAAAATGCAGCCAAAACACCGCTTACCTGAGGGAACACGAGGTATTCCAGGACAGTACAGACTCCCAGCACCGCAAGACCAATCGCGCATGTTTTGTACCGTCTTGCAGTAAGCAGCAGCAAAAACGGCAGAGCGGTTAACGCGATGCGCATAAAGAAGAGATGCTCTCCTCCGGCTGTGGCAAGAACAAAAACCGCTTCCATAAATACGAGCAGCAGTTTGGTTCGCGGATCAAGCGCAAACGGCTTCTTTTTGATAGACGCCTCCGGCAGCATTACGCGATACCTGCCTTTTCAAAATGCTTTTTGAGCAGCGCCTTGCCAATGAGTCCGCCAATAATGCCGCACACAAATGTTGCAACCACAAGAACAATAAACATCCAGTCAGGCGTCAGCTGCATCACCTGTGCGGCATATTCTTCTCCGTAGCTTGCACGATCCGCAAAATACTGTTCACGTTGTAAAAACAGGGGTAAGTAGTTTCCGCATGCCCATAAGGGGAATACGCCTGTGGTAAGTATTGCGCTTTTGATGCTGCTGTAGTTACCGCGCCAGTAAACAAACTCGGCAATCAATCCCGTTACAATCGAAACCGGAATAGGCATCCAGGTCATGCCGGTCACAAACATAATAATGCCCATGATGACACTCATTATCAAAATCATGCCGGGCTTTTTGACCTTGGTAAGAAAGAGCATGAAGGGAATGCCGCCCACAACAGCAATCATTGAAGATAAGAGAATCAAACAAATGGGAATGAGGCCGGTCATAGCCAATGCCATAACAACCACAAAATAAATAGCCGTGTAGATACCTATGTTAATAAGGTCTCTGCCGTTCAGTCTTTTTGATATTTCTGCGCTGCTCATAATACTGCCTCCTCATAAGAGTTATAAATAGTAAACTATTTACTGTCACTATATCACGGCAGTTACCCAATCATATAATCCAAATAGACATTTATGATCTAACTGGATTACCAATGTTGAGCCAACTTGGCAGAATTATCTATTTCAAACAATAGGTAAGGGCTTCTCGGGAGAGTTAAGGGCTCCTCAACCAAAGGCTGGTGGCAAAAAGGTGAGGATCCGTTGTCTCAGACGAGAGTTTGGGGTTTCTCGGCTAAAGGCTGATGGCAAAAAGGTGAGGATCCGTTGTCTCAGACGAGAGTTTGGGGTTTCTCGGCTAAAGGCTGATGGCAAAAAGGTGAGGATTCGTTGTCTTGAAGCCAGAATTTTATCTCTCTGACAAGTGCAAATGGCAAAAAGGTGACGATTCGTTGTCTCATGCAGGCTCTTACTCAGATATTGCTTTTTCGACAATCAATATAATGCCAGGTAAAAGCTTATTACACTATTAAAACAAAT
>JAFWFL010000072.1 GCA_017515595.1 Coriobacteriales bacterium | reverse complement strand
TGATGAGAGGGAACGCTCTGACCAAACGAATCATAGCATTCATGTACGCCTCCTTGTCTGTACGGTATTCTGTCCGGTAAGTTTAGCATACTCTTATGAAATCAGTTCGACTGAATCTATCTCCTCATATACCGGGAAGGGACCAGAGAGATCGCTTTTAAAGAGGGTTACCTGAGAAATGATTCCCTGAGCACTTACCGGCATGGGGAGTTCGCCAAGCTTCTCGATATTTGCATTGCGCATAAGGGTGACATGGGGTACAAATGATTTGTCATCAAACGAGAAACCAGCGGCTTTAACTGCCTTTCGCACATCTTTTGCAAGGTCGCTCCAGGCGCCGGTTGCTTTGAGTGTTGAATCAAATCCCTGCCAGACCGTGCAGTAGCGCGGTTTGCCGAATGAGCCCAGGTGAGTGAGCCTTGTCTCAAAAGCCTCATGCCCTCGGCAGCCTTCTTCGAGCGCAGCTGTTACCTCGGGGATGCGCATACAGTCGACCTCACCTAAGAAAGCGACTGTTACGTGAAACAAATTGCTGCCCACAAAGCGCCCGCGAACGGTATCGCGCAAAAGCGCCTGGGTCTCGGCCAGGGCGTCGAGCATGTTTTGCGGTAGTTGTACTGCAATAAAAAGCCTCATAAAACTCCTAAGTACGTAGATTTAAGGCCGAGAAGCCCTCTCATAAGACGGGCTTCTCACGGGTTTATGAATCATGCAGCAATTCTTCTATGCTGCCTGCTTTGTAGCTGCTAAAGACCGCTTCGCCGGCTTCCTGGGTAGCATCGAGGTCGACGGTAGCCATAATGCCAAAATCGAAGTCGCCGTCACTGTCGCAGAATACCTGATGCACACGCCACGCATGCTCGGTTTTCTCGGGTGACTCGTCAATTGAGAAGAACTTGGCGCTGCGGGCATTGGTATCGGTAAGAAGCTCTTCGTGCTCTTCATAGAAGGCGTCGAGTACCTTGCGCCACTTGGCCTCGCCAAATCCAAAGTCGAGGTCGAGTTCTCCGAGCTCGCGAAGGGCTTTTTCCTGCTCCAGCGAACGCGCGGCCAAAAGTACGCGGCGCATGAGGGCGTTGCGAACCAAAAGCGTAACGGCATGACGGTCGTGCACAACCTCGTCGGGTGGGGGAGGAGGCGCAATCTCGAGGCCGGCGGTTCCGGCGCGCGCCCACTCGTCTACCAGGCTCGAGTCAACACTGCGAACAATGAGTTCGAGCCAGCCAATGATCTCTTTAAGGCGGTCGTCGCGCTTCTCGGGAGGTACGGTGCGGGCAAGTACACGGTAGCAGTCAGAGAGATAGCGCAATAGCGTGCCCTCCGAGCGGCTCAAGCCCAGGCCTGCGATGTATCCCTTAAAATCAGCTGCGCTCTCAAGCATATCGCGCAGGACTGATTTTGGACTGAGTTCGTAATCGTTTGCCCAGGGAACCTGCTTGCAATACTCGCCAAAGGCGGCGTCGAGAAGTTCTTCGAGCGGTTTGGGGTAGGTGACCTCCTGGAGGCGCTCCATACGCTCATCGTATTCAACGCCGTCAGCTTTCATTTGTGCAATAGCCTTGTCGCGCTCACGTTTTTCCTGAATACGGAGGATTTGGCGCGGGTCCTCAATGGTGGCTTCGCACATGCTTACTACGTCGAGCGCATAGGTCTCGCTCTCGGGATCAAGAAGCTCAAGGGCTGCGAACAAAAACGGCGAAAGCGGCTGGTCTAGCGATGAAACCGATTCTGTACAAAAAGCCGAAATCTATTATGCGCGGACAGATCAAGAGCTTAAACTTAGCGCCAATGCGAAAGCGGATGCGCTGAGCGCTCAGAATCCGGCAGAGGGTGCAAAAATTTATGTTTATGCAAAGGTAGGGAGCCAACAACAAACTGAAAATGTTACAACCCTTGCACTTGAAACAAATAAAGATGCACTTGTCAGTAATGTTACCTTGCGCTTTATGGCAAAGCAACAGGTAGAAGAGAATGTGTACATTGATGTTATCAAAACGCTTCTCATCCCCGGCACGGTTAAATTAATATATGATAATGACGGTCCGAGCATTGACACGACAACAATTAAAAATACATTCAAAGAATTATACATCGGTAATAAAAATGAAACAGCAAGCTTCACGGTTACGGATGAAAAATCCGGTGTGAACGAAACAGTTACACTTACCAGATATTATCCGGGAATCAAAGACGAAGACAAACAGGTCACTTTGAACCATGAAACCGGTTCGACTACCTATACATTTACTGTAGAATGTGTACCGGACTACACCGGTCCGGTTACCTATACCATTACGGCGTTAGATAACAATGAGAATGAGAGTTCCGCAACATTTACGGTTCAAAACGATACGCAAGCGCCGGAATTATTAACAAAAGACGCAGAAGGTAAACCCATTGTTCCGATTCAATTTGAAATGAAAAATGTGAATGCATTTGCAAGAGCATTGAACAGTCTTACCTTCGGTCATTGGTTTGAACCGTATATGGAAGTTACCCTCAATGTGACCGATGCTGGGGTTAAGTTCCTGTCTGATAATGCATACGACAAACAGGGACATAATCCTGTTGCAAGAATTCAATTTAAAGATAAAGACGGAAATATCATAGTATTTGCCGGAAATGAAAAAGAATACTATGAAGCGCCTATTAACTCTAACGGCACGGTGGTCGTGCCAATTGCAAACGATGATTTTGCAAATGAAGTCTTTGAAGGCACTATTTTCTATTGGATTGAAGATGCTTTGGGCAACGGTTACTATGCTGATTTGGATGACGATGGTCAGATGGAAATGGATTGGCAACAATGCACCAAAGACAATTCCAACTTTGGCAAGGATGGCACCGGTACCGTAATGATTGAAAACATTGCACCGACAGCAGTTCAAAAAACTGATGAAGAAGGAAAATTAGTTGAAAAAGCAATCGGTGATGATAAGGTTGATGGCAAGGTTATCGAACAAGGTGGCAAAAAGATTTATAACCGTGATTTTGAAAGCACCTATGTGATTTCCGATGCTGATTCCGGTATTTATCAGTTTGCTTTAAAAGTAAACGGAAAAGTAAACGGAAAAGTAAACGGGCAAACCATATTTACGAAGAAAGATATTACAGCATCTAACATTAATCTCCAAAATGAATATCTTACAGTTAAAGCTACTAAGACAGATGATGATATTGTCAAAGAGATTGAAGTG
>JAFWFL010000071.1 GCA_017515595.1 Coriobacteriales bacterium | reverse complement strand
TGAGTATTCATCGAAAGGCCTCCTTTTGTTTGTGGCTCTGGCGCCGTTTTTTGGACAAGCTGATGCTAACCCACGTACACATTTAAATCAACATCAGGAGGTCTTTCGGTGCCGCCCTGCGATGAACATATTGTCTGTTCATGCACGCTACGTGGTAAGTATAAAATGCGAGCGTTTGGTTTGGATAAGGCCGTCACGTTGCATGCGCGAGAGTTATGCCGAGAGGGCCGAGCGGTCAACGCCCAAATAGTCGGCAAGCTGTTGGCGTTCAAACGGGATATCAAATTCATTTGAACCGTTGATGTTTGCCTGATGCGACAGATAAGCCAAAACTTTACCGCGAATTGTTTTTGGGGCGCTATGGAGTATGAGAGCTCTTACCATTACTCAACTTAATAATTATTGTACGCTCAATACACAGCGTTCTTTGGCAGAGACCATACCCGGCAAAGACGCAATATCCTTGCCATGTCAGCGCACAATGCTGGCGCGAGCTTTCCTTGCGGCGATCGTTTTAATCCTCACGGAAGTCTTGTAACAAGGGACGTACCTTTTGTTACATGTAACAAAAGGTACGTCCCTTGTTACACATGGAAGGGGTGACACTTTGACAGGTGGACAGGTGTTAGTGGCACGGCATCATTCTCAAAGGGCTTAGGGTTACTGACCAAGCAGTATAAATGATGTTCTGTTAAAATATTGCTCATATTGTACGGATCGAAAGGCGCTAACACTTTATGGAACATAATCAGAGCTGGAAGCGGTCATTTTTAATTATAACTGCGGGGCAGGCTTTGTCTCAGATTGGAAGCTCGGCTGTGAGTTTCTCGCTTATTTGGTGGTTGGCGAGTTTCACGGGGTCTGCTATGGTCATGGGAATCTCGGGCCTTGTGGCATTTTTGCCCATGGCATTGCTCAGCCCGGCAGCAGGTATTATTGCCGATAAGTATAACCGTAAGATAGTTTGTATGGCATCTGATCTTGCTGTTGGTATAGTTGCTGCATTATTTGCTCTGGGGTTAGCCTTTATAGAAGCTCCTGTTTGGCTTGCGCTCGTTATTCTTTTTGTCCGGGCAGCTGTCGGCGCATTCCAACCACCTGCGTATCAGGCTATGATTCCGCAGATTGTCCCTGCAGAAGAGCTGGTGCGAGCCGGAGGATGGGGACAAATGGTCGCATCAGGATCATACATTTTGGGACCTGTGCTTGGTGCCGCGCTTTATGCAGCGTTCCCCTTACATATTATCCTGCTCAGTGATCTTGTGGGGGCCTTACTTGCATGCTTGGCCCTTTTCTTGGTGTATGTGCCAAGTCTTGCTCCAGCAGCTTCAGAGCCATCAGCCCGAGAGAATACTTCAGCAGCCGAGAAACCCGGGTTTATTCTCCAGGTACGCGAGGGAATTGAGGTATTTAAGCAAGACCGTTCTTTAGCGCTTATCATGATCATAGAAGCTCTGTGCTCACTTTTTTATTTGCCGCTCTCAACGTTTTACCCACTTATGACCAGCTCTTACTTTGCTGCGAGCGCGTGGCACGGCAGTGCGATAGAAGCTTTGTACGCTATAGGCATGCTTGTAACGGCAGCGCTTTTTGGCAGTGTTCTCAAGGTCAAGCGTCATTTGCTGGTGGCATATATTGGTTTGATGGGTATTGGTTTGACCTCAGTGGTATCAGGGCTTTTGCCGCCAACCATGGCAGGATGGTTTGTATTCGCCGCAATGTGCATGCTCATGGGCGGTTTTAGCAATGTATACAGCATTCCTCTTATCGCATATATGCAGACAACCATTGACCCCTCGCGTATGGGCAGGGCCTTCTCGATCCTCACGCTTCTTGCCTCGGTTACTATGCCGGTAGGACTTGCGATTGCGGGACCTATTGCAGAAGCGATTGGTGTAAACGTTTGGTTTGCTGTAGCAGGCTTTGGTATGGTTTTGGCGGCAGGCATTGGTTTCTTAGGTAACCACAAGCTGCAATCTGCAGTTGCTGCCGAGTAACGCTTGCGCTTCTTATACAAATTCGACTTGAAAGGAAGTCTTATGCTTACTGTTGGTACTAAAGCTCCCGAGTTTTCTCTGCCTGACCAAAATGGCACAATCCACACGCTGAGCGAATATGCCGGCAAAACAGTTGTACTCTATTTCTACTCAAGGGATAATACCGGCGGGTGTACCTCGCAAGCTGTAGGGTTCGCCCAACTCGCAGACGAATTTGCCAAACTAAATGCGGTAATTATTGGCATAAGCAAAGACTCTGTTGCCTCGCATGAGCGGTTTGCGCAAAAGTATAACCTGCCGTTTACGCTGCTCTCTGACCCTGAACTTACGGCAATCCAAGCATATGATGTATGGCATGAGAAAAAGCTCTACGGAAAGGTCTCCATGGGTACCGTGCGCACCACATACATTATTGACAACGCCGGAACCATAGTAGACGCCAAAACAAAAGTAAAAGCAGCCGAGAACCCCCGCCAAACCCTCGACACCCTTTTGGTGCTTTAAGTTTAGATAATACATATGGGGGCTGTAGCAAAAGTAAGTGCTACAGCCCCCATACTAGCTTACATCAGTCCCTTTTTGGCAGCAACATGCTTGGCCACCATGCGGCCGGAGCAGACTGCCCATGAACTCTGCTCGCCCGGAGCAGAGGTAAAGTCGTAAATGTCACCGCAAAGAGCGCCGGTGTCACAGCCACCAACATACAGGCCTTCGATAACGTTGCCATCCTCGTCAAGAGCCATGATGTTCTCGTCAATCTGGACGCCGCCAACGGTGGTAAAGAAGCCGTCAAAGCACTCAAAAGCATAATAAGGTCCCTCGGCCATAGATGAGAGGTAAACGGCATTCTTTTGGAAATCTTCGTCTACGCCCATCTGGAAAAGCTCGGTGTAACGCTCGGCGCTTTCCTTCAGCTTATCTGCGGGCAGACCGGTCTTCTCGGCCAGCTCATCAAGGGTGTCGGCAATAAAGATATAGTCATTGCCATCCTCGATTACCTGCATGAGCTTGTCCTTGTAGACACCTCCCGGTGACTCGCTACCGCCTTGTCCGCTGTAACCGTTCAGTCCATCTTCAGCCGTAATGCGGTCGATATCGGCTTCTGTCTGGATGACAAACAATCGCTTGACATCACGAATGGCACTGCCAATTTCTGCGAAGTTATTGATGCCCTCGTTCATAAAGCGCACGCCGTTCTGGTTGAGCCACATAGTAGGCTGGTATACGCCGTTGCTAACCCCTTCGCCCCAAACCAGGCCAGGCAGATGCGGGCCGTAGAACATGATGGTGCCATTGCCACGTGCCCAGGCAGCGCCTGCCTTGCGCGCCATGTACACGCCGTCACCGTCACGTCCAGAGCTTTACTAACCCTCATTTATGGCTTAGCCAAGGGGGTTGGCGTTCTCGTATCCTTCTCCGAGAATGCTTGTCATGGGAACATCGCCCATCCAGTCCTCGGCAAAAGTTCCGCCAAGGCGGTTTTCTACAATGTCCTTAGCTGCAACGCATGAGCACCAAAGGGCAACCGGCTGGTTGGTGCCGCCGCCGTATACCTGGCTGTCCCAGCCCGCGGTCGCGATGCCGCTTGCATACAAACCCTTGATTGCTTTGCCGTTAGGATCTACTACCTGGGCTTTTGTATTAATATGAATACCGCCGTTCGTGTTGTAAGCATTTACACCGCTCTTCGCTGCATAGAAAGGCGCGGTTTGAAGCGGCCACATAAAGCTCTGGGGCTTACCGTATTCATCAGCCTGCTCACCGGCGGCTGCGGCGTTGTATGCTTCGATTGTCGCGACAAAAGTATCTACATCAAAGCTCTCAACATCTGCTGCGATTGCCTGGCCCAGTTCCTCAATAGTATCGCCCTGATAGAACCAGTCCTTCTCTTTAACCTCTTCGAGTGTCTCGCGAATCTCCATGGGCTGGCCATGCTTAACAGCACTGTCATAGCCGCACTTGCCGTTTTGCCACTCGCCTGCTTCCCACTTGGCAATATAGGACTCGTCAAAGATAGAGAACGACTGGCTCTGAGAAAGAACAACCTGAGGAATGCAGGTGAAGAACAGCTGTGAGCCGGTATTGAAGCTAAATGACTCGTCATAGAAACGCTTGCCGTACTGGTTGACAAAAACGCTCGTGAACTGGAAGCCTGCTGCGGTGTTAAGGTCAGTTTCGAAACCGCAGGGATCCTGCTGAGTTCCAATGCCCGAGAAGAACGCATCAATGGTCTGAAGTCCGGTGCGTCTGTGAGCAGTCTGCTCAACCATGAGATGGCCGTCGCCGTCCTGACCAATGCCGAGAGGCATGATTTTGCCAAGATCAACGTTTGAATAGTACTTGAGAAGGTCTGGGTTGGAGTTCATACCGCCGGTAGCAATAACCACTGCTTTGGCGTTGAGCTGAATTACTTTGCCCTCGCTATCCTTGTACTGAAGGCCGTTTACGGTATACTCGTCAGCAAGGATAAGCGCGAATGCGCGGGCTTCAAGACGGATATCGATACCAAGCTCCTCGGCCTGGGGTGTAAGGGTTGCAATCATAGAAGCTCCGTGACCGCCTTCATAGAGAGGCTGGCCGGTGCCGTAGTCAACAATAACAACTCCATGCTTGCCAAAAAGCCAATCCGAGCAGTCGCCCTGCTGTGTGCGCAGCGCATAGAACAGTGACGGATCTACCACAAAGTTGCGCTGGATCATGTCGGCCTGAACGGCTGCAATAGCCTCTTCATGGCTCATGTTCAAAAAGCCTGCACCACCCTCGGCAAAGTTGGTATTGCCGCCAAGTAAGCTCAGCTTCTCGAGCATAACTACATGAGCCTCGGGAGCTTGCTCCTTAACAACCATAGCTGCTGCAAAGCCACCCATGCCTGAGCCTACTACAACAACATCAACATCTTCTGTCGCATCTGCTGTAACCGGGTAACCAATGCCATCAGGGTTTGCATAACCGCCACCAGGCTGGTTTATTGCTTCATCTGCAAGGGCTGCGGTTCCTGCAAATGCAGATGTCACTGCCATTGCGGCGCCTGCGGCAAAGCCGCTCTTAACAAATGTACGACGATCAAGTGCACTTAAAGTACTCATGTTTTTTCTCCTCAGACTGTATTGTTTACCAAATCCGGCATAAAACAGAACTACCCAAACACCTCTTAGTATTGGGTTCTTATGTCTATTGCCGTCTGTCGTTTTATGCTGGATTGGCCGTGTCCAAAACGACTGAGAAACATAGTATGTACTTTGTAACAAATTTTCAATCGCGAATGTTGAGTGATTTTTTCAGAGGTATTTATCAGGTAATTTAGACGGTTTTAATACTCACTCACACTTTTTTCGTGAGGTTGGCATAGAGTTCTATAAGCTCCTCACGAGAAGCAACGTCTGCTTTTTTATAAATATTACGGGCGTGGGTCTTCACGGTATTCTCGGAAACCATAAGTTCTTGACTTATTTGCTTATACGGAATCCGTTGGATAAGAAGCATTGCCACATCTGCTTCGCGCTGGCTAAATCCCAGCTCACGTTCCCATACTGAACCGGGAGCTTCCTGAGTCTCTTCGTATGACAAATCAACCGGTGTTATTTGGTCGTCATATATTTCCTGAGATTTCTGAATTTCAACTTCCCGGGTATTATCCTGGCGGGATTTGCGCACGTACCATAGCATAAACAGGATAAGCGCCAGAAGAAGAATATACATAAGACCGCTCGAAAACAATCCTGATACCTGTACCGGTACAAGTGAACCCAAAAGCTGGCCAAACTGGCAAACAAGAAACAAAAGTGTAAGCAGATACGTGGTGGTATGGTTTGGCTCCTTTGATGCCAAAACCGGAGCAAAATACCAGATAAGATTAAAAAAGCATGCAAACCCAATGGTGTTAATAGCAGTGGGTACCAAGGTATTCGCCCCGGGGATAGTTACCAAAAGCATCCCGGTTGCCACCAACGGTAACACAAACAGCAGACACTGCTCAAAAAGTGTAAGCTTCTTTTGCGATATAAACACACCTATAAGGAGAAATGCGCAGAGACAGGAACCCAGACATTCAGAATCAAGCCCTAGGTAAGTTTGGGTGTCTCCGGTAGAAAACGTTCGCATCAACCCATAGGTAAAACCCATAAGCAAAGCCAGCGTTGTTAATTGTCCTGAAGTCATATCTACATATGTCTGAGGAGGCAAATCAACAGGTTCAGTGTCTTGTTTGCTGAAGCGGTAAAACAGTAAAGCAGCGAGAATCGACAATAATGCCGCTGACACCAGCGTAATCAATACTGAAAACACCGAGCAGATAAGAAAGAGCACGATGCCGCCAATAAGCTCGGCAGCAAACATGAGCGGTTCAAACCGGTACTCAACCCGCGCATGTAACTCACCATAGATGAGCATGCCCACACTGTTGCCGATGCCTGATACCATTGCTCCCAGCAAACCAACCCAATGTCCAATATCAAAGAAGAGCGGAATCGCCATTAGACAAAACGAAGCGAGCGTGCATAGCGCATATAAGCCGTATGAGAATCTATATGATGATACCTGCCATGTGGGAAAGCGTTTTGTTATGAAAAACAGGACTCCGAACGCAAATACCGTACCTGCAAGCGTAACAATAAAGCGGACATCAAAGCCATCGAGCAAAGCATATGCATTTGCGATATAAGGATTCCACAGTAACGAGTAATGACAGCCCCACCACGCAGCAGCGCCTAAAACTAAGAGAATATTTGTCTTAAATACCAGGGCAATTTGTGTTATTGAATTGTAAGGATACTCCGCTGCCCCCGGTTCAAAATCCTCGGCCATACGCTCCCCATGCAGATTCCAAACCTACCTGGATGGTATTGTACCACGGTTTAAGTACCCAAACCACCTATTCCCTCATATGTTCATTACCCTATCAAGAGACGGTTCTCTGACGCACAAGACGTTTTCATATACAAGGATTGTCTTCCGAGGGTCCTGGGTATTAAAGAGGTCGCAGCAGTTGATGGTGTGAGACGGGCTTGGCACAAACAGCACTGCATGAGATAATACCTCAATAAACGTAGGATCGGAATAGTAAAGAAAAAAGCTTGGGTGAGTTTCTCGCTTATTTTGTGGTTGGCGAGCCTCACGTGGTCTGCTATGATCATGGGTATCTTGGGCCTTGTGGCATTTTACCCATGGCGTTGCTCAGCCCTGCGGCAGGTATAGGTTTCTTAGGCAACCACAAACCGCAATCTGCAGTTGATACCGAGTAACGCTTGTGCCTCTTATACAAACCCAACTTGAAAACAAAAGTAAAAGCAGCCGAGAACCCCCGCCAAACCCTCGACACCCTTTTAGCACTTTAAGTTCAGATACAATTTCACGAGGACGGATGACAAACACCCGTCCTCGTGAAATTCTCGTGTCATCCAACAATCATGTTAAGTTTCTTGTCAAACGTAATGATTTTACGATCAGAAACCATATGCTGGGCTGCAAGCAGGCAATCTACAAAATCCAAGCTTTTGGTCTTAAAAAGCTCTAAAGCATACACTGCTTCAGCATGGCGATCAAGATATACGATATCAAGAAGGGCGGTTAACAAAGCTGATATTTCCTCTTTTGGTACCTGGTAAACACCTTTAAGAACATAAACAACCTCAGCAAGTACCTCGGCAGTTATTTCGCAACCTTGCTCTATTACTTTTTTGGCATATTCGCTTTGCTCTTCAACATCGTTAAGAAGATATCGTAATATAACGTTTGCATCAACTATTGGCAGCATGTTTATGCTCCATTTCTTGTGCAAAAGCTGACGATTCTTTGGCTCTTAGCGTTGAGTCTGCATATGACGCGAGAACACCAAACAGACTTTTTTGTTCATAACCTGCAATAGGGACAATCCTTGCCACAGGCTTGTTATTTTTGCTCACAATGTATTGCACGGCATTGTTTTCGACTTGATGAATTACATTGCTAAACTGTGTTTTTGCTTCACTTACCGAGATAGTCACTGTTGTCATAATCACTCCAACTATATGAAAAAACCGCCCATACTATCCTACTATGTTCTGGTCTAATTGACTAGGCTGTTAGTCTAATTTAAAGAAGCAGCACAAATAACATTTAAGAATCATTCAAGAATTGTATGATGTTGGGATCAAAAGGTGAAAATGTGCCATTGGGACGGTTCCAATGGCACATTTTCTAAGTCTAGATACAATTCACGAGAACAGGTGACAAACGCCCGTCCTAGGGACGTGTAACAAGGGACGTACCTTTCGTTACATGAAACACAAGGTACGTCCCTTGTTACAAAATTCTGAGCTCATGGCTGTGACAGAAACACGCCGGTCTTTCTGTTGACGGAGAATGCCGCGTAGTCGATCCAACAAGTACCCCTCACTCATGCGCACAAATTTTTGTCTGTTTTTACCACAATTTTTGAATGTGTGGCCACATTTGGTTCTACATCCCTTTCAAATCCGTAATGCCGAGAAACCCGCGCCGGTTCAAAAGATCATGCGAGCTTTTGACCTGCGCGTTCTTCTCGGCATCATAGATGTGAAAAACAGTAGTGGTCACACATTCAAAATTTGTGGTCAAAACAGACTAAAATCTGTGCACACCCCAGCCTGCTATACGGAATTGTTTTGTACAAGCTAAGCGCAAAACGGCCTTCTCCTCAGGGAGGGGAAGGCCGTTTTGAGGGTCTTAACTTACCGGGCTTACAGAGAAGCAAGATATTTGCCGAGTACGCGGCCGTGGGTCATCGCCATGCCAATGGAGCTTCCTGAGACGGGCACGTTGTAGCCTACGCCAAAACGCTTGCCCAGCGTGTTGCCGGCGCAGTACAGACCCTTGATGGGGGTCGTACCGTCAATGCGGAGCACGTTCATGTTTTCGTCGGCGACCAAACCGGTCAGCGTTACGTGAGATTCGTTGGCGGTACCGGTTGTACTGCGCTTTGAACCATAGAACGGCGGGGTCTCAATGGGGATCATCGCGGCGGTGTCTTTGCCAAACTGGGTGTCGACGCCGTTGTGGCAAAGTTCGTTATACGCTGCAATGCTCGCCAGGGCGTTGTCAAGCGCCTCACCCTCGTAACCAAGGTAGCCGAGAAGTTCCTCGATGGTATCGGCCTTCCAAGCCTTGTAGTACTTCTTTGCCGAGGAGCCGCAGTTGACCACATCGCCACCCTCGGGGCCAACCTCAAGGGCATCCATACCCTGCTGGAAGTCGCCCATAAGGTCAGTGTCGCTGCACTGACCAAAGCTGGGTGAACCATGCTCGCAGGCAGGAAGAGTGATGGTCTGCATGTAGTTTGCGTCGGTGATTGTAGTAATGATGCCCTGGGGCTGATACATATATCCAATTGTCTGGAACGTGCCAAATGCCTCGTTCATAAAGCGCTTGCCGTTGGCGTTGAGCATAAGGAACGGTGCGGAACCCCAGGGGGTGCCGCCCTTTGGGCGCGACGCGAACGAGGGACGCGGTGCGTCTTCTATGAAGCCGCCGGCCCAGCACATCATCTTGTGGCCAAGGCCATCGTCAGAACCGGAACCGGCCTTGACAAGGGACTCTGGGTCATCCATATAACCGCGCAGGTCCTTCTCGTTAATATTGGTGATGAGGTTAAGAACCATCTCGGGGTTACCCGAGAAACTGCCAGTGGTCATCGCGACGCCCTTGGAGGCGTTGAACTGCACATAGCCATCAGCGGTCTTAGCGATAACGCCGGTTACGTCTCCGTCCTCGTTCTGGACAAGCTTGACGCCTTCGGTCTCGTAGAACCACTGCGCTCCGGCTTCCTTGGCTGCCTCGCGGCAATAGAGCTCAATCTCGGTCATGCGGCCGGCAGCCTTCTTACGCCCAAAGATGGGCTGGGCATTGCGGTCGTAACGAGGCAAAAAGCAAGCAGCCCACGACTTGTTGCCACCATAACCCACCGGGTAGGCGCTCGCGGGCGGGTTGCCGTAGGCATACTGGACTTCGCACATGAGGTTTTCATAGTCAAACATGTTGCTCTTGTCCCCAAAAACCTCCACGAGGTGATCCATCATCTCACCGGAGTTCAGGACATAGGAGCTGATGAGCGACGGCTGGACCGTCTGGCCACCGCGCCTGCAATGCTCGGCGATTACTTCTCCCAGGTCATAGGGGCCAAAGCCATGGTCAATCAGCCACTGCGAGTTCCATGCCGAGAAACCGCCGCCCTTTGCGGAGTAAGCAAGCTCGGCTTGCTTCTCGAGCACCATGACCTGCGCACCGGCCTCAGCTGCGGCAAGGGCACATTGGGTGCCTGCATGACCAGCGCCAACAACCACTATCTCAGTATCGTAAACAGCTACAATCTCGGAAGGATCAATCTCAGGCGCTTCGCCCAGCCAATCGCTGTAGCAGGAATAACCGGGAACCACCGGCATGGGGAAGCTATCAGCTTGTGCCTCTTCTGCAACAGCTATTGTGGGAGCAATTGCTGCAACTGCCCCAGCAGAAGCCGTAGCTGCAGCACCCTTCAAGAATGAACGACGATCCATTTCTTTCATATGCGCCTCCTTTGGCATTAAGTTCTTGTCCTACATGTTAAATGTCCGATATGCTAGGGACACAAGCATAATAGACTATATGAATCATTGAATAATTGCATCATCCTGTTTTGATGAATTTTTTATCTCAAAATATAATTAATTGTTAAATCCCTGATCCCAACCTGAACTCATGCCCTGATTTTAACCTAATCTCGTAATGCACTCTGTATTATGCACATATGCATAAAGGTTAAGACCCCCCTGCGCACATACTTTGGTCTACTTTGGCCACAAGTGCAACATGAATGCTGTCCTGGTAAAAAAGCACTATAAGAAGTGAGATTGTTAGATAATAGAGTCATGTTTACTTTGCTTGCATGACTACCGTAAACGTATCGCGAGCATCAAAAGCAATACTTCCCGTGCTTTGTTCACCGTTATAGATAAACGATTCGCATACGGTGCGGGCGGCTTTACGCACGCCACGTAAGTTCCGCAC
This sequence comes from Coriobacteriales bacterium, assembly GCA_017515595.1. GTDB lineage: Bacteria > Actinomycetota > Coriobacteriia > Coriobacteriales > UMGS124 > RGIG5691. The sequence continues at coordinate 1,733 of JAFWFL010000071.1, read as the reverse complement.
GCCGGACGACGCCCAGTTTTCATATCTGATAAGAATGATGTTGTTGCGTTCAAATGCTTCGCGCCCATCAAACCGCGCGAAATCCACGTCTATCTGAAATCCCGTTCCATCGTAGCAGTAGCGGTATATGCGATAGTCATCCGGACCTATAACAAGTCCTTGCTCTTTTGTAAGCCATGCGGCCGTACATGATTCGCACGGTAGCTCCATGCAACTTCCGGTTGTGTCATTGACTATGAGTGCGCTAAGTTTCTGCTCAGAAGGATTAACGATGTTAATACGTCGCTGGTAAAAATGACCGACAAGCGTCAAAACGCCCTCGTTTATAGTAGCGCTATCAATCTGACAGCGTGGTAAGACATTTTGTAAATCATAGGAGAAATCGCGCGATGACACCGTAAAAATCTCACTGGGAAGACTGATTACAGGCGTATCGCCCACACGCGCAACAGGCGCAGTAGCATATGCTAATCCGCGGTAGTTTTGAACGCGTATCAAATGGTCAAGATCGCGCTCAAGAATGTCATGAAAACTCTGCTGGTCTTTAATCGAAGCCTGTGCAATTGCTTCTGGTGTAATACAACGTTCTACGAACCGGGCAATTTCTTCCACGTAGTCGGCAGCGTCATGTTCATTCATAAGATATAACCGGTTCAGATACCCCGTGAAGTCAATCATAAGAACTTTGCGCTCCACAGCGCGCCGAATATTGGGCTCGGCAATATTATGGTCTATGAACTCGAACAGCATGTCGAGCATGGCTATCTTGTCGGTAAGGTTCTTGCGTTCGAAGAAACGCTGCGTTATGGATGCGCTTCCACCCGAGCGGATACGCCACAGATAACCGATTGTACGCACAACATGGACCGCACGGGCCCGATAGTGCAAAGGAAGCATAGTAGGAATATCCTCAAACATATAATCTTCGGGGAATTCGATATGGTTTGCTATATAAAAATCTCTTCGAATGAGCTTGTTCCATAGAGTCGAATCAAATACAAGGTTCGGATGCTTTGTTATATGGGTAACGTTGCTTGTTAAATTCGAGAATGCTGTAAGGTGAAGATCAGAAGCTTGTTTCTCTTTTCCCTGGATTCTCGCGACATCGCAAATCACCATGTCAAGCTCGGGGCTGCGTCGTGCCACCGCAAACATGGTAGAAAGCGTACCATCAAGCAGGATATCGTCTGAATCGATAAACATCATCCAGTCGCCAGATACCTGCCGTACTCCGTAATTACGCGCGTGGCTTACACCCTTGTGCGTCGTGCGAATATATTGGTAACCGGCGTGGTTGCGCGCAAACTCTTGGGCAATATTGGCGCTGCCGTCGGTTGATCCATCGTCAATCAGGATGACTTCTGCATCTAGACCGCAGATGTTTCGCTCTATAGATTTCAAGCATTCAGAGAGATATAGTTCCGTATTATAAAAGGGAACGATGATGCTTATATCCATGTTCGCCCTCCAATCGTCCATCCCGCTTATGTCTGCGAACCCGGCATATACTTACATAAGTATACCGCAAGAACCATCCCGGTGACACACACATTAGTATGGTTATGGTGCCTCATGAGTAACCGTATCCTTGAATTTGAAATATAAACGGGGTTGGCACTTTGCGAGTCCTTTTTGGTCTCAGAATATTCTTGGATTTATGATAGTAACAGGTAATACAAATACTTCACCATTACAGTGATCAATATCAACGTATTGGCGATTAGCATGCAATA
>JAFWFL010000070.1 GCA_017515595.1 Coriobacteriales bacterium | reverse complement strand
GTGACACTGAGAACCGTCTTCCTTGTCACCAGTCACCAGTCAAACCACCGTCCCCTGTCATATTTATTCACCTCATCAGTCGCCTTCGGCGACAGCTTCCCCTCAAGGGGAAGCCTGTATCATACTGGTTTTTTACCCCAGCAGCGTTGTCATAATGCTTGCGGGAGCAGGTTGCGGGGCTTCTTCTGCGGGAATACCGTATGTCGAGAGAATTTCGCCAAATGCCCGTGTAAGTGCCGAGACACTCGCGGAGCCTGACTGGCTTTCAATAGAGAGACCCGTGATGAGATTATCAGCAATCGAGACTCTCACCACAGCTGTATCACCGTTATCGTCAACCGTTGCCTCATAATCACCGTCCGGAAGCACATACCCGGTGACAACAGCAGCAGGAATCCTGTTCGACTTCATACCTGCCAAAAAGTCCATACTCTCATGCAGGCGCATCTCGGCAATACCGGCATTTGTTCCTTGCTGAACATTAATAACGATCTTAAGTATATAGGCGCCTTCGGTGCGTAGAGCGAACATTTTGGGAGGCTGATGTGCTTCTATAGTGCAATCATCAATAAACACATCGTCAAGGTAGAAAGAGAACTTGGTTGGGTCGGAACGCTTGCCATCGATGTTTCCCAATACTGCCGAGAAACCCGCATACTCTGACGGAACATCAAAATATAAAAAATAAGTATAATTACTCGATCCGTTGATGAGTGCGGCACCGTTACGATATTTAAACCCATTCATTTCCATGCTCTCGTCATAATGGATTTTGCCGGAATTATCGCGTCTTACATCACATATCGACAACACATACTGCCAATCTCCGGGATCCTCTATGTACTCATCGAGAACCACAGCGCCTTCCAAAAAGTTATTACGGTTTGCTTCGGTCGCAAGTGCAAGGCTTGGACTACCCTGCACCAATGCTCCCGCAGCTAAAGAAGCAGCCGCTACACCCATAGCCTGAAGCGCGGTTTTTCTCGTCATTGTTATTTCGCTCATAGTCAGCTCCTTTAACTCCGATACCACATCTGCCACACATATAATACCTCAACAGCGCTACTGTGCGCAATTTTCTTCCGGATTTTACTCAGAGAAGTATACGGTTGTAAGGAAAATAAGGATGAGCTCTTCAATTAAAAGAGGCCGCCATATATAAAGTTCAGAGCGTTTTTATGAGGCGAAAGCGATGAACTTTATATATGGCGGCCTCTTTTAATTGAAGAGCTCATCCGCCGGATTCGACACTACTTTTTTAGATTCCCAAAACTCCGAGCGCAATAGCCACGCCAAGCAGCACAACCGCCAGCACCATGACCGCGATATCCATGCCGGTAAAGGGATATTGCTTGTATCCGCTTTCGCGTGTGCGCAGGTTGAATCCGCGCACCTCAGCCGCAATCGCAGCGCTGTTTGTCTTGCGAACACTCGAGACCAAAAGCGGCACACACAGAGGAACCATAAGGCGGATTTTGTTGATGATGCCGCCCTTGTCAAACTCAACACCGCGGGCGGTCTGAGCTTCCATAATACCCTTCATATCGTTCATAAATACCGGAATAAAATGCACGGTGGACGAGAAGGTAAACGCATACTTATATGGCACATGGAGCACCTTGACCACGCTGTTGGTGATATCGTTAATCTTGGTCACATAAAATGTTAGGAACAGCGGGATCGCCGCGGCGGTAAGGCGCACAATGGTAGTCGCTCCGGCAAGAAGGCTGCCCGTACCAATATAGCCCCAGGGCAGCTCAATAAGCTGAGTGCCAGAAGGAGTGGTAAGCACCTGAATAACAGCAAGCAAGAGGGAGAATGCAAACACAGCCTTCATGAGTCCAATGGTCTGCTTGCGCATGCCGCAGCTTAAGGCTATACAAAATGCAAATGCGAGCATTCCCAGCAAAAAGAAGATATTACTCGTGCAAAAGCATGCAATAGCAAATACAAACGAGAAGAACAGCTTGGCGATGGGGTTGAGCTTGTGAGCAAGGCTGGTACCCGGTACGTATTCAAGGAATGCGCTCATGTTACTCACCTTGTCCTTGTTCAGAAGAAGCTTCATAAGCGTTGCCCGGTAAGGCGTTTACATAAGATACAAATGCCTCTTCGAGCGCTTCGATGGTGTTTGCACTGGCCAGGTCTGTAGCGGCTAAACTGGGATGTGCATCCACCAGGCCCATAGACAGTGCCGTAGCCTGGGGCGGAATCAGATCTGCTGTCGCAAGGGTAACCGCATCGCGGAGAACCTCAAAGGTTTCTCCGTCAGCAACAAGCCTGCCGTGGGTCATGGCGATAACACGCTTGGCATAATCTGCCACAACTTCCATGTCGTGGCATACCATGACCACCGTTGTCCCCTGTTCATGGAGGCGCTTGACAATCTCCATGACCTTTATGCACTCGCGGAAATCAAGACCGGTTGTAGGCTCGTCAAGAATGATAACGGGCAGCTCCATAACAATGATGGAGGCAAGAGCCAAAAGCTGCCTCGTACCGCGGTTCAGCAGGAACGGGTCATCAGAAGGATTAAACCCAAATTCGGCAATAATCTTGTCAACGCGTTCCTCGGCTTCTGCCGTATGAATTCCCAGAGCCTTGAAACCAAACATGAGTTCTTCACGCACGGTATTACAGCAAATCTGGTGGTCAGGATTCTGGAACAAATAACCCACGCGGCGCGCCATCTCGCTGGTTTTGAGCTCCGTGGTGGGCGTTCCGTCTATGAGAACCTCACCTTGGTCTGGCTTAAGAAGCCCGTTCATAAGGCGCATCGTAGTAGATTTACCCGCGCCGTTTGTGCCTACAAACGCGACAAAATCGCCGTCATTCACGGTAAAGCTTACATTCTTAAGAATGGGGATCTGCGGGTTGTACGAGGCGTATACATTCCTGAACTCTATCATGCGATCACCTCTGCCAAAGCAGCTACTGCCTGGTTAACATTGCGGCAAATAGGCCCTTGGTAAATACCGCGCGAGCGCAGACGGTTGGTAAACGTGGTCGCACGCGGACAGTTAACGCCTATCTCAAGCAGGTCATCGCTGTGCGCAAGGACCTTCTCGGGAGAGTCTGCATAGCGAATCTGCCCTTTGTCAACAATAACCATCATGGTGGCAAACTCGCTCAGAAGCGCGATTTTTTGCTCCACCACAACAACGGTGGTTCCGTGAGTCTGAGCATAGGTCTGGAGCAGCTTAAATACATTAAATGAGCTGGCGGGGTCAAGCTCGGCCGTGGGTTCGTCGAGCATCAGGACCTTGGGCTGCAAAGCCATAATGCTCGCAATCGCAAGCTTTTGCTTTTGGCCGCCGCTCAAAGAGTCAATGGTGCGGTCGCGCAAATCGAGAATACCCATATCGCTCAAGGCCTGAGTCACACGCGCGTCTATCTCGCTGTGAGGTATGCCAAAGTTTTCGAGACCATAGAGCATCTCATCCTCAACAACCGAGGTCACCATCTGGCTGTCAATGTCCTGGCAAACACTGCCCACAAGCCGGCTTATGTCAGTGAGCGAGCTGTCAACCGTGTCGAGCCCGTTGATAGTGACACTTCCGTAAAAATCTCCGGGGTAGCAATGGGGAATAATCCCGTTCATGGCATAAGTCAGCGTAGACTTGCCCGAGCCGGCAGCGCCGGTAATACCCACAAACGCTCCGTCAGGAATGGTCAGGTTGATATCTTTTACAACCGGCTCGCTGCTTTCGCGATATCTAAAGGTAAAGTCTTTTATCTCAATCATGTGCGCATTCTTTCTTACAGAAGAGGTATAACCTGACACAAGGTGCGTCAGATTCTCGCCCTCCCCCTTGAGGGAAAGGAGAAACGTGACAAAAGGTGCGTCCTTTTGTCAGGTTAGTGCAAGTTGTTACGGGCGCTAGCATGATCAAACCCTAAAAGGATCATATTTCCTGGGCTTTTGCCGAGAAACTCCTCGATTTTTGTCTGTTCTCATGCTAGCACCCGTAACAACTTGCACTGAGACAGACTCTTTGGCTCCATACCATAATTACTTCTTAAGAACCTTGCGCAGCGGAGGAACCAGAATGGTGTTGAGAACGGCGTTAAAGGTTGCGGTGCCCAAAACAATGGCTGCATAAGCTGCGATAGCTGCTTCTACGCCGCCGGTACCGGGCAGAATCACGTTAATAAAGATGGCCATTAAAGCAAAGGTGCCGCCCGAAACACAGGTAGATATAAAGGTATTCACGGTCGGATTGAGGTCAAACTTGCCACCCGGGTTCATGTTAACCTTAATCAAGAGGCCGCATACCAAAGCACCGAGGGTCTCCGAAACAATGTTCAAGAACGGTGTTGCATTGAGCATGGGAATCTGGCAAATAAGGCCGGCAATGAGACCAATAATGGTAGATTGGAGCACCGAGGGTTTGGTGAGAATAATAGCCAGGCAATACATGGCAATAATAAAGTTGGGCTTCATACCAAACGAAGCAAAGAATGAAGCAACGGTAAGCTTGAGAACGGCACCAGCCGCCAAAAGCACGGCAATGAGAATAAGGTCTTGCGTGGTGAGGCCTTTTTTCTCTTGGGTCTGGGATACAACGCGGGCGGTACGGGGTTGCTGGTTAGCAGTGGTAATATTTTCGCTCATGGTAAAACCTTCTTTCTTGGTAGACTGCGGCTGCCCTCTCTTTGGGGCGCCTCACAGCAGAAGAGCGTAACGCGCAATAAAAAGCCGAGAAGTACGTGCCTTTTGCGGCAAACAAAAAGGCTCCCGGGCCGATGCCGGGAGCCTTACCATGTCTGCTCAAAAGGTGACAAAGCCCGGGTCATCGACCAAAAGATTCACAGCCTTGCCACCACCAGTTGAATTGTGCCGACATAACACTGTTCTTCATCTTGGCCAAACCCCCCTTCATCACTCGTAACAACCTGCCCCTATTGGCGTGCTTTGCGTACTCTACCGCACATAGCCACATAATGCAAGCAGAGTTTGTTAACAATACATTAATTGATGCCTAAAACTCAGCATTGCCTACTGTGCGGGGATGTGCTATGACATCGCGGATGTTGGCGACACCGGTCAGATACATCACGAGGCGCTCAAAGCCAAGGCCAAAGCCTGCATGCCTGTTGGTGCCGTAGCGGCGCAGGTCACAATAGCTTGCATACTGCGCGGCATCCATGCCAAGCTCGGCAATTCGGCGCTCCAAAATGTCAAGGCGCTCTTCGCGCTGCGAGCCGCCAATAATTTCTCCAATACCCGGTACCAGGCAGTCTGCAGCCGCAACAGTCTTCCCGTCGTCATTTAAGCGCATATAGAATGCTTTGATTGCAGCCGGGTAATCATACACAAACACCGGTGCGCCAAAATGCTCCTCAGTCAAGAAGCGCTCATGCTCGGTCTGCAGGTCAAGACCCCAGTCAACCGGATACTCAAAGGTATGTCCCGCATCCTGGGCTGCCTTAAGAATGTCTATGGCTTCGCCATAGCTCACGCGGGCAAAGTGCGAGTTGGCCACATGGGTCAGGCGGTCCAGGAGCCCCTTGTCAACCCACTGGTTGCAAAAATCAAGCTCATCAGGGCAGGTCTCCATAACCCGCTTAATAACGTACCGCAGCATATCCTCGGCCAGGTCCATGTCATCAGACAAGTCAGCAAACGTAAATTCGGGCTCAACCATCCAAAACTCGGCGGCATGGCGTGCGGTGTTGGAATCTTCTGCCCTAAAGGTAGGACCAAAGGTATAAATCTTGCCAAAAGCGCAGGCAAAGCTCTCGCCCTGAAGCTGGCCCGAGACAGTAAGGTTGGTTGCTTTACCAAAGAAGTCCTGCGACCAGTCGCAGCTGCCGTCTTCAAGCAGCGGAGCATGAGCAGGATCAATGGTTGTCACGCGGAACATCTCACCCGCGCCTTCTGCATCAGAAGCGGTAATAATAGGTGTGTTCACATATACAAAACCCCGCTCCTGGAAGAACGAGTGTATGGCAAAGGCAGCCTGTGAGCGTACCCTGAATACGGCCGAGAAAAGATTGGTGCGCGGACGCAAATGCTGGATGGTGCGCAGGTACTCAAGGGTATGGCGTTTCTTTTGAAGCGGATAATCAGGAGTTGATGTGCCCTCCACGCTTGCCTGAGTCACCTGGAGTTCAAAGGGCTGCTGCGCATCAGGAGTAAGCTCAACCGTACCGCGCAATATCAGAGCAGCGCCAACGTTTTGATGCACAATCTCATCAAAGTTCTCAAGCTTTTGCGCATTGAGAACTGCCTGCAGGTTTTTAAAGCAGCTGCCGTCATTGAGCATCACAAAACCAAAAGTCTTCATATCGCGAATACTGCGAATCCAGCCCGCCACCGTAACCTCGGTATTTGCAAGCTCAGCCGCATCAGCATAAAGCTGTGCAATAGTTATACGTTCCAAGAGAGCCTCCTTTATTTGGAAAGCTATACGTAACATATCTATATTCGCGCAATCCCACTCAAAAGGCAACCCCCAAATTCTCTACGCGAGTTAGTTTTAAACAGTCTGGCGGAGAATGAAGACAGAATAACGGACCAAGTAGAACGAGTCTGGTGCAAAAGAAAGGTTGGGACCCATCTTTTGTCAGGTTCTGCTTCAGTGTGCACAAACACGGCCATGTTTTGCCAACAAATTTTGAATGTGTGACCATCCGGCGCTCCATCTGAGCTTTGATTTGCTAGTTTAATTCCCGGCCGAGAAGATCCTGCAGGTCATAAGCTTGACGCTTTTAAGGGTTTCTCGGCCATAGAGATATGAGCAGGCATTTACCTTCTTGTGGTCACACATTCAAAATTTGTAGGCAAAACAAGACTGATTTTGTGCACAAGAGGTTCTTGGTGTCAGATTATCTTATGCGGTTATATATGGCAGATACATATTGCTTACCACCGCCAATAATGACAACCGCTGCTACTGCACAAAGCATCATCGCGCATAATAAAACAATTCGTTCCGGCAAAATTACAGTCAGCGTACCGGCAGCGAATTCGCCAATGAGAGCTCCAAGGGTAGAAAGCATATTAAATGCTCCGTTAAAGCGGCCCTTTTTCTCGTCAGGTACATAGCTTTGGGTGGCCGAAATTCGAATGGTATAACTGGTAACTCCGCCAATCCCCGTAATAAAACAAAGGAGCGCCATAAGTGGGAAAGATAAGAACAGATAGGTGCCTTCACAAATAGAAATAACTATATACACAGTAAGGGCAATGGTATACCGGTATTGCGCAGGAATTTTTATGCGGTAATGAATGAGCCCGCCAATAGCCCGCCCAAGAATGGCAAATGCCATAACAAACATAAACCAATATTCGCCGTTGGGGAAGGTATTCTTAAAATAGGGCAGCGTAACAACAGAAGACACTCCGTTACAAATGGCAGAAAACACAAAGTAGAGAGCTATTGCCAAAAGGCCTTTTTCTGAAGCGAGATAGCGAAATCCCTCCTTGGAATCATTAAGAATCTGAGCAACCGGGTGACTGCCTTCAAGCTCGGTCTCTTTTTGTGTTTCTATATAATGCTCTTCGGCTCCAATGCGCGTCTCCATAACAGCAGCAATAAAAAAGCACATACCGTTAATCGCCAAAAGCGGAGCAAGTCCAATGATGTTATAGAGAAACGCTGATAACGGTATCATGATGGCCGAGACGGTCTCTAATACACTGGCTATCGAGTATGCCTTTTGAAAGTTGCCCTCGCTAATCAAAAGCGGATAAAAACTCTCATAAGCAACCATATATGAGCTTTGAATCGAACCAAGGATAAAACAATAGATAGCAAATAACGGGAAAGAAAACCACCCGGTAGCCAAAACGCATGCCATAAAGATATACAAAAACGATGATATAAAATCGAGCGTATAAATGGTCTTTTTACGCGAGAACCGATCCAGAACAGCGCCGGAGATAATAGGCATAAAGAGCTGGGGCAGCGTATACATGGCTATATAAACAGCATACAGCAGCGTAGACTCCGAGATATCCAAGACCATAAGGCTCATAGCAAACCCCGACATGGCATTTCCGAACATAGAAATGACACTTCCCAGGGTAATAATAGTAAAATCCCTGGTCCAGAGTGGTTTTATGCTATCGTCCTGTTCCATTGGTTATAGTTGGCTCCAATTTTAGATGTCTGGGTAATATACCATGAGGACCGTTCCAAGAACATCGGGTTATCCTCATGGTATATTAACACCTTTTGAACTCAGCATTATTACGTTAAAGAACTGTATATAATTAACAACAAGTCAGACCTGTCGCTTGTCACAATCCAAAAAAACAGTGCAAGACGTCTCAAGAGATGCTATCATTACATCATTTTATGAGTAATGTACCACTCGATACGGAGCAAGGGCTATGAACACTTTTCTTCCGACCATTTATGTCATTAGTGACTCTGTTGGCATCACCGCCAAAACCTTGGCCCGTGCGGCAGCGAGTCAGTTTGGGGAGACTGATCCCCACATTGAGTTGTTGTCGGAGGTACGTTCCTTCGACGAAGTGCGCACCTTTCTCAATCATCATCGCGTCCTGCACCGACGTATACATGGTATAAGCAATATGCTGTTATTCTACACACTTGTCGAAAAGGATTTGATCCGCCAGCTCAATGAATACCTGGAGTTAGCACCAGAAATTGTCGCGGTCGATCTCATGAGCGATGCCATCGATGCCATCGCCAAGGTGAGCAATATGGCGCCCCGCGCGATTCCAGGAGGGGTGCATGCTACGAATGAGCGCTATTTCCAGCGCATCTCTGCTCTCGAGTTCACACTTGCTCACGATGATGGCCTTCTACCTCAAGATCTTACACAGGCCGAGATTGTCATCATTGGTGTATCGCGCACCAGCAAAACACCCACGTCCATCTACTTGGGCTTAGAAGGTTACCGCGTTGCAAATATTCCCCTCATCGCCCATATGAAACCTCCAGAAGAACTTTTCTTGGTTGATCGCACTCGTATTTTTGGGTTAATAACCTCTGAGTCCACACTGGTCGACATCAGGCGCAGACGTATTGGCCCAGACATGTTGGGAGACTCTGCTTATGCGAACATCGAGGCGGTACGCGAGGAGCTGCGAGAAGCTCGTGCTCTTATGAACCGGCTGGGTTGCACCATCATTAACACACAAAACCGTGCCATTGAGGAAACCGCTCGCGAAATCATGCGCTTTTATGACGCAGACCATCCTCAAGTGAACGCGAGCTACTACTGAGTTGTAACATTCATATTGATGATGGCCTTATACCTTTTTCTTCGACCGTTTGCGCAAGATTTTGTTCTCAGGTGTTCTAAGCGTACGCTTTTGTGTTAATGTTAAAATGTTTTACTGTATTTTATAAACCAGTAGAAAGGGTTTCTCGGATGGATCGTGACAAAATGTATGTTCTTTGGTTCGATGAACTACGCCGCGAAGATGTCGAGATTGTCGGAGGAAAGTCTTCGTCGCTTGGCGAGATGACCTCGAAGACAGACGTTCCGGTACCGTACGGTTTCGCCACCACGGCTTATGCGTACCGCCGCTTCATGGAGGTAACCGGCCTCCAAAACCGTATCTGCGAGGAGCTCAAGAAGCTTACTGATATCGAGAATACCTCACTTTTGCGCGAAGTGACCGACAATATCCGTGCCATGATCGTAAGCGAAGAAATGCCTGAGGACATTGCAGCTGACATCCGCGCCGCTTATGCCGAGCTTGGCCAGAAGATGAATGAGGACAACCCCTTTGTTGCGGTGCGCTCTTCAGCAACTGCTGAGGACCTGCCAGATGCCAGCTTTGCCGGCCAGCAGGACACCTATCTCAACGTTACCGGCCCTGACATGGTTGTCCAGAAAATCAAAGAGTGCTACGCCTCGACGTTCACTGACCGTGCCACGTACTACCGCGCGCGTGCTGGCTTCGACCATATGTCAATTGCCCTTTCTGCCACCGTGCAGATGATGGTTTTCTCCAAGGCGTCGGGTGTCATGTTCTCGCTCGATGTCGCCACCGGCAAGGACGACGTCGTAACCATCGAGGCATCCTATGGCTTGGGCGAAATGGTTGTACAAGGTACCGTTACGCCAGATAATTACGTGGTCAAGAAGGACTCTCTTGAGATCCTCCGCCGTATTATCAGCGACAAGCACGTCAAGATGATCCGCAAGCCTGAAGGCGACGTCGAAGCTGTGAATGTTCCTGAAGCCGAGCGCAAGCAGCCTGCGGTCACCGATGAGCAAATCAAGGAACTCGCCACCTACGCCAAGCAGCTCGAAAAGCATTATGGCTGCTACATGGATATGGAGTGGGGTATCGACGAGCGCAACAACAAGGTGTGGCTGCTTCAGGCGCGTCCTGAGACGGTCTGGTCGAGAAAGAAAAAGGAAGGTGGCTCAGAGGCGGCCGATACGTCAGCAAATACTTCTGCTATGGAGGTTCTGGTCACCGGTCTTCCTGCATCGCCTGGTATCGCCGCTGGTAAAGCCCATGTTATCACCGATCCATCGCTCATCGACGAGTTCAAGGACGGCGAGATTCTTGTTACCCTTATGACCGCTCCAGACTGGGTGCCTGCCATGCAGAAAGCCCGTGCCATTGTCACCGACGCAGGCGGCATGACCTGCCATGCGGCTATCGTTTCGCGTGAGATGGGCATCCCTTGCATCGTTGGTACAGCAAGCCATTCCCAGGAAGCTACCGCTTCGATCAAGGATGGCCAGGAGATCACCGTCGACGCTACCAACGGCACGGTGTACGACGGTATTATCAAGAGCCTTGTAAAGAAGGAAGAGGAGCCTGCCGCACAGGTTAGTGGTGCTGCAACCGTCATCGCCGCGCCTGCCGTCCCCGTCACAGGCACCAAGATCTACATGAATCTTGGCAACCCGGATCTCGCCGAAAAGCACGGCAAGCTGCCATGCGATGGCATTGGCCTCATGCGCGAGGAGTTCATCTGGACGACGTTTATTCATGAACACCCAATGCACCTCATCGAGACCGGCCGCGCTGACGTTGCCGTCGACCAGCTGGCAGAGGGTATGCGCAAGGTCTGCGCCGCTCTGGCACCCCGCCAGGTGGTTCTGCGTCTTTCTGACTTCAAGTCGAGCGAGTATCGTGGCCTTACAGGCGGCGACAAGTACGAGCCAGAAGAGTCCAGCGCCCTTCTCGGCTGGCGCGGTGCCTCGCGCTACTATGATCCTAAGTACCTGCCAGCATTTAAGCTCGAACTCGAGGCTATCAAGCGCGTACGCAATGAGTACGGTTTCAAGAACCTCCAAGTTATGATCCCGTTCTGCCGCACTGTTAAAGAAGCTGAGATTGTCACCGGCATCATGGCTGAGGCTGGCTTGGTGCGCAGCGCCGACTTTAAGGTCTGGCTCATGGCTGAGATCCCCAGCAACATTATCCTTGCTGACCAGTTCAACAAGTTTGTAGATGGTTACTCCATTGGCAGCAACGACCTGACAATGCTCGTGCTCGGCCTCGACCGTGACAATGACATCATCCAAGACATTGCTGATGGCCGCGACCTTGCTGTGAAGCGTGCAATCCGCCACCTCATCGAGGTTGCGCATAAGGATGGCAAGACAGTCTCCATCTGCGGCCAGCTGCCAAGCATCTATCCCGACTTCTGTGAGTTCCTCATTAAGAGCGGCATTGACTCCATCTCGGTCAACCCCGATGCAGTCATTCATACCAAGCAGATCGCCGCACAGGTTGAGCATAAGATGATGCTCGACGCGCTTACTGGCCGCGGCCGTTCCGAGAGCGATGATCTTGCCTGGTAGGGTAGCACTATAGTTTAAGAACCCAGAGTCTTTCTGGGAGTATAACATTCATAACAAAAAGCCCTCGGTACAAACCGGGGGCTTTTTGAGTGTGCCAAGGGTCGTGTGATTTGACATAAAAAGGTCCCTCCTTGTGCGCAGACCGTTCTGCTAGTACCCGTCAAAACTTGCAACGGGTAGGCTTTTGACTCCAACATCATATATTTGATTATTGCTTATAACAACCAAACCGCAAAAGCTAAAGCAATATGGTATGTGTAGTTTGAACTCTGACAATATTCACACTTTTTCATTCTCCGATACCGGTTAGGTGCATCGCCTCCGTCCCCATGCACAAGCAATCTTACAAACCCCAGCTCGGATGATTGGTAGCGACTTACTATGGGTTATCGTAAAGCTGCCGAGAAGACCTTGTTGGTTTCTCGGCAGCTTTGGTCTGGTTCCTAAACCACAAATGAACTCGCCCTAAACCGTTTTCTCACTTTTGCCGGTCATCCCCTAAAACTTTTCAAACTAATCTTAATTTTTGGGCCTTGAGCGCTGATTTTTATGCCTATAATACGTGGGTATGCAGAAGAGTGTTAAATGATGCTCGCGCATAGGTTTTTTGTTTTGTTGTCGATTACAAAAGGAGGGTTAAACATGTTGAAAGGTTTAACAAGGAGGAGCTTTATTGCCGGTGCTGCCGCTACCGCCGCTATGGCAAGCTTGGGTGTTGGAGGAGCAATTGCAGCAGAGGCTAAGCCCAGTACCTTGGTATATGCTACCAGCACGTTTGGCCAAAAGTTCTCACCGTTCTTCTACACCACCGCTTATGACGGCGAGGTTGTAGACCAGGTTGTTAATGTTTTGCTCGCTTCTGACCGTGGCGGTGCTATTGTTGAGCACGGCATTGAGGGCGAAGTTCGCACCTACAACGGCACTGATTATACGTATTATGGCCTTGGCGACGTTGATGTTGTTCAAAACGATGATGGCACCGTAGACTACAACCTCAAGATGCGCGAGGATGTTGTATTCTCCGACGGCAAGCCGGCCACCATTGATGACGTTATCTTTGGTATTTATGTTTGCTGCGACCCTATGTATGACGGTTCATCCACCATTTATGCACTTCCTATTGAAGGCATGAATGAATACCGTGCCGGTATTCAGCCTCTTATTGACCTCCTGCTTGCTGGCGGTCCTGAAGGCGCATCTTCCTCTGATTACTTCAATGAGGACCAGTTCAAGAACTTCTGGGATGCTTTCAAGAAGGGCGGCGCAAATTTCGCTCAGGAAATCATTGATTACTGCAAGGCCAAGGGTTACAACGCAGCTGATGACTCTATTGCCAAAACTGCCGCTACCTGGGGATTTAGTCTCAAAGATGACGCAACTATTGATGACTTCTTCTCTGCCATTGTCGATACATACGGCTATGATCTTTCTGATAACGGCATAAACAACGAAACCGCGGGCACTTCTATTACCGACTTTATTTTTAGTGAACTTGACGAGAAGTTCGTTAACGATCTGCAAGCTGTTATCGACACCGGCATTAGCGCTCCAAACATCTCCGGTATTAAGCGTACCGGTGATTACTCAATGACCGTTCATATGACAAAGTATGACGCAACGGCCATTTATAGCTGCGCATTTGTTGTTGCTCCTAAGCATTACTATGGCGACGAAGCCCTCTATGACTATGACAACAATATGTTTGGCTTCCCCAAGAGCGATCTTTCAATTGTCAAAGCCAAGAATACCGAGCCCATGGGCAGCGGTCCCTTCACCTATGAAGGCTATTCCAACGGTGTTGTCACCCTCAAGGCCAACAAGAACTATTTCCTTGGCGCACCTGCAACCGAGGTTATGCTTATGCAGGAGAGCGTTGACTCCGACTACGTACCCGGCATTGTAACCGGCACCTTTGACCTTGCTATGCCTTCCATCAACGACGACACGCTCAAGGCCATCGAGAGCGCCAACAAGGGCGGCCTTGTGGGCGACGTTATTACCACCTACCTTGTTGACTACCGCGGCTATGGTTACCTCGGCATTAACGCTGACCTCGTAAATGTTAACAACGAGCCCGGTTCTGACGCATCCAAGGCTCTTCGCAAGGGCTTCATGACCCTCTTCTCGGTCTATCGTGACACCGTCATTAACTCCTACTATGGTGACCGTGCATCTGTTATTCAGTACCCGATTTCCAACACCTCCTGGGCAGCGCCTCAGCCTGCAGACGAGGGCTATCGCGTAGCTTATTCACAGGATGTTGACGGCAATGACATCTACTCCAGCGCCATGAGCGAAGAAGAGAAGTATGCCGCAGCGCTTCAGGCAACCATTGGCTTCTTCAAGGCCGCCGGTTACACCTTTGATGAGGCTTCCGGCAAGTTCACTGACTTCACCACTGAGTATGAAGTTATGATCCCCGGCCAGGGCACCCAGGACCACCCGGCATACGGCATTATTGAGGCTGCTGTTAACGCTCTTGAGACCATTGGCGTTAAGCTCCACCTCAATGACGTGGGCACCTCTGTTTGGAACAACTCGCTCGAGTCCAACACCGCCCAGATGTGGGCAGCCGCATGGCAGGCAAGTGTTGACCCTGATATGACTCAGGTATACACCGGCCAGAACGCTCATGGTAACGGCACCAACTCCAACCACTATTCAATTGATGACCCTGTTCTTGACGAGATGATTGCCGACGCCAGGAGCAGCTCCGACACCGCTTACCGTAAGAGCGAGTACAAGCAGTGCTTCGACATCGTTATGGACTGGGGCGTTGAACTGCCCACCTATCAGCGTAAGAACTGCTACACCGTCTCCACCGAGCGTGTTGACATCGACACCATGCCGCAGGATATGACTCCGTTCTGGGTATGGTATGCCGAGGTTGAACGTCTTGCAATGCGCTAATTCTTAAAGATTATTCTATAGGCATGCCCGCATAAGCTATGGTGCGCAGGAAATCAAGCTCCTGCGCACCATAGCCCCTTGCATGGGCACAGATTAGCACATGTGCGAGGGAGTCGTTTATGGCTAAATACACGTTGAAACGACTGCTCTATTGCGTCGTGATTCTCTTCTTCGTGATGTTCATCGTGTATGTATTGATGTACAACATGCCCACAGGATTTGTGGAGCAAAAAGCACGCGAGCTCGCATCGCGGCCTAATGCGTTGAAGAGTTATGCCGAGTGGCTTGCTGATCTCAATGCACAATACGGTATGGACAAAGGCGTGATACTTGGATATCTCACCTGGCTTAAGAGCGCAGTTGTTGGTAACTGGGGAGACAGCTGGGCATGGACAGTCCCCGTTCTGACAGAGTTCCATAACACCGTATGGTACAGTTTTGCACTCGGATTGGTTTCTTTTGTTTTGGAAATTATTATTGCGGTTCCTCTGGGAATTGTCGCCGCAAAGAAGCAGTATGGATTTACTGATTACTTTGCATCGATTATCTCTATGATCTGTATTTCGCTGCCCACATTCTTTGTTGCAACGTTACTAAAGTATATATTCTCCGTTCAGCTGGGGTGGTTTGACCTCACGGGAATGCAGGGCAGAGATTATCTCAATTTAGATGATTTTGGGAAATTCCTCGATATTGCAAAACATTTTGTCTTACCTTCATTAACTTTGACAATTGTGAGTATTGGCGGTTTGATGCGTTTTACGCGTACCAACATGCTTGAGGTGCTGAACTCAGACTATGTACGTACGGCCCGGGCAAAAGGCGTGCCCGAGAAACGCGTTATCAACTACCATGCGTTCAGAAATACACTTATTCCCTTAGTGACCACACTCGGAGGTTCGCTTCCGGGTCTGTTTGGCGGAGCTCTTATTACCGAGACGCTCTTTGCAATCAGGGGCATTGGATACGCATCATATATATCTATGACGCAGGCTGATATTCCCTTTACGATGTTCTACCTTGCATTTATTTCGATCCTCACGCTTTTGGGTAACCTTATTACCGACCTTTTGTATGCGGTGGTTGACCCACGCGTACGTTTGAGTTAGGAGGTGCGCCATGTCTACGTATGATCTTAATGCGCGCCTCAAGTCACGCAGTACTACTCAAACAAAAAATACCACCTCGGAAATGGCGCTTGATGATGTTGCCCGTGTTAAGGTGCTCTCACCGGGCAGGAAGGTATTTAAGCGCTTTATCCGTAACCGCCTTGCGGTATTTGGGTCGATAACACTTATTATCCTGTTCGCTTTCTCGTTCTTAGGCCCTCTGGTATACCCTTATGGCCAGAAGCAGATTTTCTATACGTTTGAAATTCAAAACGTAAACTACGCACTGGCCAAACAAAACACCACCTATAACGGTTATGATGTGGATACCTCTATAGAGCTTGAGCGCACGGTAGTAAACTCCATGAACAGCTCTATTATGAAAATGCAGGAAAATAACCTTGACAGCATGTTGATTCCGGGCGAGCCTTATGGGTATCAAATTGATAAAATCGCCGACGGTGTTTATACCTTGAGCGCGCTCGATCTGCAAAGTATTGCGACTGTGGGAGAAGCCAGCGTCGAAATAGGCACTTATGACTCTATTAAGAAGACAATAAGCTTTACCTCAACAGAAGTTGCGGGTTTGGCCGAAGAAGCTGCGAAAAGTATCAAAGGTAAAGACGGTTCATTTACCTTTAATGGTGTGGAATATTCATACACCCGCGGCGCCGCAAAGTCATATGTCCTCACCGCTGTCATGGATGGTGTGAATCTTACCGCTCAAGATCCCGGTAAAGGATTTACCGAGGCAGTACAAAAAGCGATTCAGGCCGGCAGCACGAGTTTTGAGTTTAACGGCAAAACCTACACCTTTGTGCAAAAGGGAAACAACACAAATGTTTACCTGGCGGGCGAACCAAATACAGCTAAGGTTTATACCTGTCTTACGGTCGATACGCTTGTTACCGGACAACAGGTTTCGAACGCCTTTAAATCAGCTGTACTTATGGCACTAAAGGACTCCTCAAACGGTGCATTTGAAGCCGACGACGTTTCATATACCGTCCGGAACGAAGACGGCGCTTTTGTTATATATGACGCAGACGGCAATATGTTTGCTGAACTCGACACATTTACCGTACGTCGTTATACCGGCGAAGACAGCATGGATTTTGATCTTAAAGAGGCAATTGCCGCTAACATCATGCAAATGAACGAAGAAGGTTCAAAAACCATTACCTTTGAGCACAGACTCCCAAGCCAGGGCGAAAACGGCGAATATGTGTATGATGAGAACGGAAACCTGCTGTACTCGAATGCAGAGATCCAAATTACCCAGCGCAATACCGGCGAGTATGTCATTAACTGTGATCAGAAGAACTATGTTATTGACCGCTATGCTCCTCCTTCCTTTGCGCACCCGCTTGGCACTGATGGCGATGGCTTTGATGTTATGGCCCGTATTATGTATGGCGGCCGCATCTCGCTCATGGTTGGTTTTGTGGTCATCATTATTGAGGTCATTCTCGGCATCATTATGGGCGGTATTGCCGGTTATTACGGCGGCTGGGTCGACAACCTCATTATGCGTCTGGTTGACGTCTTTTATTGCCTGCCCATGCTTCCCATCATGATCATCATTGGCGCTATGATGGATGCTGCCCGTATGGATACCTACCTGCGCCTTATGGTTATGATGGCGGCGCTTGGCCTTATGGGCTGGGCAAGCGTAGCAAGGCTTGTACGCGGTCAAATCCTCATGCTCCGCGAACAGGAGTTCATGGTAGCGACCGAGGCAACGGGCATTCGTGTGCGCGACCGCATCTTCCGCCACCTGATTCCCAATGTTATGCCTCAGCTCATTGTTATTGCAACCATGGGTATTGGCGGAGTTATTCTGACCGAGTCAACGCTCTCCTTCCTGGGCCTTGGCGTCAAGCACCCGCTTGCTACCTGGGGAACCATCATCAACTCGGTTTCCTCGGCATCCGCCATGGCACATTATGCGTTCATTTGGATCCCCGTAGGACTTCTCATCAGCCTTACGGTTGTTGCATTCAACTTTGTAGGCGACGGTTTACGCGATGCGTACGATCCCAAGTCAAAGAAATAGGGGGACATTATGGCTGTCAGCAGTAAAGCAAAAGGCGACTCCTCCTATATCTCAGGACGTGAGTCGCGTCGAATTACAAAGTTTAACCGTAAAATCACCCGCAAGCTCGAAAACGAGCGTGCGAATGCAAACAAGGATCCCAAGCTATACACCACACACATGAAAGACCCCAACAACGTTGTGGAGTTCGACAATGTGTGCACCTACTTCTTTACCGACGTAGGAACGGTAAAAAGTGTTGACGGCGTAAGCTTTAACATCCCCAAGCACTCCACGGTAGGTGTGGTAGGCGAAAGCGGCTGCGGCAAAAGCGTAACAAGCCTCTCACTTATGCAGCTTTTGCAGCGCCCGAGCGGCCAGGTTGTGGGCGGACAAATCAGGTTCAATACCGGCAACGGAGAAGCCATTGATATCGTGAATGCTCCCAACAAAATCATGGAGACCATTCGCGGTAACCGCATTTCTATGATTTTCCAGGAACCCATGACTGCTCTGAATCCGGTATTCAAAATCGGCGAGCAGGTAGACGAGGCAACCGAGCTGCATAACCCTGATATGTCCAAAGAAGACATTAAAAAGCGTACACTCGAGATGCTCGATCTGGTTGGTATTGCAAACAAAGAAGGCGTGTACGAGATGTATCCGCACGAGCTCTCGGGCGGTATGCGTCAGCGTGTGTGCATTGCTATTGCGCTTGCGTGCTCTCCCACGCTCATTATTGCCGACGAGCCCACCACGGCGCTCGATGTAACCATCCAGGCCCAGATTCTTGACCTTTTGCAGTCGCTTAAAGATAAAATGGATTCATCCATTATGCTTATTACCCATGACCTGGGCGTTGTAGCCGGCATGGCAGACTACGTGGTGGTTATGTATGCAGGGCGCATTATTGAGCGCGGTACGGCAGATGAAATTTTTCATCGTCCGGCGCACCCTTACACCATTGGTCTCATGAAGTCAAAACCGGTTATTGGACGTAAGGTCGAGAAACTCTACAACATTCCCGGCAGCGTTCCCAACCCGGTTAATATGCCCAACTACTGCTACTTCAGAGATCGTTGTGAAATGCAGTGCGAGCATTGCAGCGGCGATTATCCTCCCGAGATTCAAATTGGAGAAACTCATATTGTGAGCTGCTACCGGTTCCTTGACGAGGGAGAGATTGTTGGACACCCGCAGTCAGTTGATGTTGAGAAGCTCCTGAGTGGTGATTAGTATGAGTAAAAAAGAATCGCTGCAAAAAACAGTAACAATGGCTTCGAGTGAGAACCTCCTTGAGGTGCATAATCTCGTTAAATACTTCCCCATTAAGTCGAGCTTCTTTAAGCGCACCATCGGTAATGTTAAAGCGGTTGACCACGTAAGCTTTAACATTAAACGCCAGCATACCATGGGATTGGTAGGCGAAAGCGGTTGCGGCAAATCTACCTGTGGCCGTACCATTCTGCGCCTTATCGAGAAAACAAGCGGAGAAGTTTACTTTGACGGGCAGGATGTCTACGCACTCACCAAAGAAGAGCTCCGCAGAATGCGTCCGAGGATGCAAATTGTATTCCAGGACCCCTACTCGAGCCTGTCTCCGCGTCTTCCCATTGGAGAAATCATTGCCGAGGCTGTGCGCGAGCATAACATTGTGCCTGCCAACGAGCTCAATGACTATATTTCGCGCGTTATGGAAGTATGCGGCCTGCCTGCATACTATAAGGAGCGTTACCCGCACGAGTTCTCGGGTGGCCAACGTCAGCGTATTTGTATTGCCCGCTCACTCGCCCTGGCGCCTGACTTCATAGTGTGCGACGAGCCCGTCTCGGCGCTTGACGTTTCAATCCAAGCGCAGATTATTAACCTTCTTGAGCAGCTGCAAGAAGAGTTTGGCCTTACCTACCTCTTCATTTCGCATGACCTGAGCGTCGTGGAGCATATCTCCGACACGGTAGGTGTTATGTATTTGGGAACCCTTGTAGAATATGCTCCTACTGATCTAATTTTCTCAAATCCGTTGAACCCCTATACCAAGGCGCTCTTCTCGGCCATACCTGTTCCTGATCCTGATGTTAAGATTAACCGTATCATTCTCGAAGGCTCAATCCCGAGTCCCGCGAACCCACCGGCCGGCTGCAAATTCCATACCCGCTGTTCACAGTGCCAGGAAGTTTGTAAGTATGTAGCCCCCCGTTGGAAAGAAGTTGAACCTGAGCACTTCTGTGCCTGCCATCTGTATAATGACATCTCAGAAGATGCGTCTGCCCGGGAAGAAATGGCTAAGGCCAAAGCCGCCGAGGAAGCCTCGGGTTCTTCAAACACCGAGGGCTCAAAAGATTTGCTGTAAACAATAAAGAAACCTGACAAAAGGTTTGTCCTTTTGTCAGGTTTCTCTTTGAATGGGTAAGCTATGAAACACACGTATGAAGATGATGACAACGAAACCATTGTCAATATGAATGTTGACGGTATGCCCTGGTATGACAGTCGCAGTGAAGCATTGCGCCAGGCACAAAATGAGAATGCTCCCCAAGACGGGCAAACCCATAGTATGTTTGGGCAGAATTCATCTGAGCAATTCACTAAAGAAGAAGTTCGTGCCTACCGCTTTGCCGCTCTCAAAGCATCTCTCATAGTAGTAGCCATTTTCGCCATAGTCTTTGGCGCCTTCATAGCTTTCTGTGATTTTGTCCTCTTCAAAAATTAGATTCAAGGCTTCCCTTCAAGGAGAAGCCTTTTATTAACCTTTTTTAGCTTTATCAAATTCTTTCTTAAAGTTTGAGAACATGCTGCCGGCGGCTTCCAGGTGCTCGCTTGCGGCTTTGCTTACAGACTTCGCAGTGCTTGAGGTGCCTTTTGATTCAGACTTTTGCGAGGTGCTGCTCTTTTTCTTTGTTGCTTTTGCCTCTTGTTCTGCTTTAGCCTGAGCCTGTGCTTCTTTCTCGGCTTTAGCTTTTGCCCGCTCGGCTGCACCTGATTCTTTGTTAAAGGCATCACGGGTATCGGTTACCATACTCTTGGTGCGGCCAATAAGCTTGCCTACGCCTTCTGCGCCTTTATCTACCGCTTTGCCAGCTGCTTCTCCGGCTTTTTTGCCAACTTCTTTTACATCGTTCGATGCTTTGGCGGTAGCCATACCTGCTTTTGCCGCAAGGCCTCCGGTGGGCGTAAGCTCAAGGGCTTCTCGGTTCACTACCAAATAGCCCTTTTTGTAGCCAATAACCAGCTCTGCAGGTATTTCGACCGAGCCAACCAGTGAACGGGCAATTCCACCGTCATCAAGGAAGAATGAATTGACCTCGCCGGTTACCTCATCAAAGCTGATCTCATCTACATGCCCCAGCTCATTGCCCTCGGGGTCATGAACATAAATACCTTCCCACAGAATGCATTTGTCATAGTCAATGCCCAGACGCTCTATAGCACGTTCATCCCATGAGTCCCAGCCTTTGGTGGCTACCACAAGACCGTCCTGGACATCAAACGCATCAAGCGCCAGGAACCTCTCGGGGCGCTTGATCATCCACAGCAGGTCGGGCTGGCGTACAATAAAACCTACAACGCTGAGGCCATCAGTAGAAAAAACCGTTTTAAAGATTTTACCAATTTTGTGCCTATGCCGAGGAGTGCCGTCCTTTTTGTACTCCTTGCCTGGTTTAGCCTGTCTGCAAACCTTAACGTTGCGGACCTCCTTGGTGGTAAGCATGATAGGTAATATCCTTCTTTCTTATCTATAATATCTGTGATATGTGAAAGGGCAGCGAGTCAAATGATCTGTCCCCTGACTCACTGCCCGTCCCATATCAAATCTTATATATGAACGGTCCATGAAGTGGGCTCTGTCTGGGCGGGTTCCTCGGCTTCTGCTTCTATTTCTACTTCCTGAGGAACAACATCTTCCACATCTGCCTTTATGGAATCTACTGCCTGTGCCACATTGTTGGCAAGGGAGGTACGAATCTGGTCCATACGTTCGCGAGCGGTTTCGATCTTTGCTCTGAATTCCTCGGTTTTATCATAGGTATCTTCAAAAGCATTGTCTACCTTAGCCGCAACGTCGCTTGCGCTCTGCTGATATACATCTACTACGTTACCCCATGCGTCGGCAGCAGCATCAGCTGCCATGGCACGGGTTTCTGACCCTGCGCGCGGTGCCAAAAATACGCCTGCTACAGCGCCAATCGCAGCGCCAAAAATGCTGCCTGCAATAAATCCTAAAAAGCCGCTACTATTGCTCATAGCCTGTTCTCTCCTTAATCCGCCAGGGTTACTGCAATTCCCTGTAGTATACCCATATCATTATGAAGCATTCAGCCCGTCGAGAAGTGACTTGAGGCCGCCAACAATTGCATCGAGACCCGGCGCGGGATCAGCGCCTCCGGTAAATGCCCATCCGCAAATCCAATTTGCCGAGGAAAGCGCGCTTATGACCAACACATCATCAGGACAGGTAAGCTCTATCTCCCAAGTGCGCTCCTCAGAGCCCTCACGGGTATTACCTGCAATAACCTCGGTGTCAGAGACCTGGGCCACCAATTCTACCGTCATATGCTCCAGGAGGTGGGCTAAAGAAGTTGAGCCGAGTGCATCCCTAAAGCGGTCGCCATACTCGCTTATGCAGGTATGGTTTGCGATTTGAGGCATCATCTGGTAAATACGGCTCGTAGCCTCAATATCATCTGAGGTAGAAAGGGGAGCATCATCAGGCAAATGCACCTGTGCTATAAGCGTCTCAGGACCAACGGTTATTTTTTGTATATCAAAAAGGCTCATAATTAAACGTCCTTTCCTCCGGGTACCTCTTAACAAAGTGCTATTGTACTACAAAACATATAAGATCACAGCAAAGAAGTGGCAGATACTTCCGCCTAAAACAAAGAGGTGCCATACCATATGGGCATAGGGTATACGCTTAAGCAAATAAAACACAACACCCAGAGAATAACTAATGCCTCCGGCAATTAAAAGCCATATTCCTCCGGCAGGTAATAGCGTCAATAGAACCGGCAGTTTAAACACAATTGCCCAGCCCATCGCAAGATAAATAACGCTGCTCAGCCATTTGGGCTGACGCTCACGCAAAAAGACCTCAGCCAATATACCAATAATGGCTATAGCCCAAATAACAATACAAAGAGTGATACCGTCGTCATTTACCAGTGTTACTAAACAGAACGGTGCATAACTTCCGGCAATGAGGAGGTATATTGCGCTGTGATCAAAAATTCTCAACACCGCTTTGGCACGCGGAGGCTGAATCGCATGGTAGAGCGTTGAGAATAAATACTCGAGCACAAGTCCCACGCCAAACATAATGGCGCCGCAAAGCGCAAGTCCGTTGCCGGTCCGCGCTCCAAAGATTATAAGCAAAACAAGAGCTGCAACCGAGAGTCCGGCGCCTACGCCATGACTTACCGCATTACCAATCTCTTCTCCTACCGAGTACTGCTTGCCCTTACGCTTAACCGCTTCAAACCAAGCCAGTTTTCCTTGTTCTTTCTCAGCTGCTTCTGCATCAGTCATATAGGAATCATTTTGTGCAAATTCTCTAACCATAGTCTTTATACTCCGAGTCTATAGTAAGTACAGTCAATACTGTTATTGCTTAGTGCAATCGCCAAAAATAAGGGCGTGTTCATCTCCGGGCAGAGCCGCCCTGGCCTGGTCGCGCAGGCTGTTTACACCAATAAAGAACTGCCGCATCATAACTACCATAAGATAGCGGCCCTGGGGTGTAAGAGTGAGTTTCTCGGCATCATCGCGCTCAAAAGCTCTGTTGAGCTTCATAAAGGTATACTCAGCCGGCAATCCTTGTGCAACACTGCAACCAAACCGTTCCTGCCAGGCCTTTTTATCTATTTCAAGGCCAAAGAGATTCATCATAAAACGGTAGCGCATCTCATCGCGCTTAGGGAACTTGGTTTGCGCCATAACGCTTGTGGTACCACGTTCTATACGCGCATTGTAATCGCGAAGACTAAAGGTATTGATATACAGACTGCCATTGAGATAGCTTATACCTCCCGAGCCAATGGCCGGGTATTCCTCATAGTTCACCACATACTCGTCTATCATCTGGCCGGTCTCACGGCTAAAGGTGTAACAGCTGCTCGGCCTGAACTCAGGGTTCTCTCCACCGCAGAATCCATTGTAAATTTGATGATAGAACTCGGCTTCATGTTTGTAGTCAACATGGCCAACAGTCTTCTCAATACTCGCCCTGCTTGCCGGGGACACCATAAGCGGGTAGAACGTGGTTTGATTGGCGCCGCTCGATTTTACACATTCAATGTCGTGTTCAATCATCTGAGGGGTTTGTCCGGGAAAGTTAAAAATCATATCAACATTGAGCGATTTAAAGATATGGGCCTCAGCCACAGAGCTTATACGCTCAAGAATTTGCTCGGCGCTCCCATACTTATGATAGCGCTCCATACGTTTGAGAAGCCCGTTATCAAAGCTCTGAACACCAACCGAGAGGCGCTGTATAAGGCTTCCCAGCTGCTCCAAATAGCCGGGAACAAGGTGATTGGGATTTGTCTCGCTGCTCACATCTTTAATGGTGGGGAACAGCTCGCGTGCAAGGCTAATGGTTGCTGCCAGCTCATCCATCATAACCGTAGGCGTGCCGCCCCCAACGTATACCTCGTCAAAGGTATAGCCTTTATCTGCAAGCATGCGCATTTCTTCGCGCATGTTCTTAAAGTATGGGATTGCCCGCTCTTTTGCAAAGGGGAATCTGTTAAACGAGCAGTAAGGGCACAGTATCTCGCAAAACGGTACATGCATATAGAGCATGTAATGTTTACCGGCCTGAGGACCGGGCAGCACAATATCATCGCGCGGGTCGAGCTTAAAATAAGCATTCCCCAGCGTTGCGACAACTTTAGAAAGTATGCGTTCAGATAGCATGTACGTGCCCCTCGTCCCCTTTTACAAAACAGTCCTTCTGACGTGTTTTATTTTACCACTAAAAGCGCTGCTACAGAACCAAGACATGATTCAAAAGATACACCGCGTTGTTGGTAATCAGGCTGGTATTGCGTTATGGTCATAGCCTCGCGCACAAACTCGCCGGCAAACCGCGTTGCTTCTACAACATCCCGGCCTGCATAGACAGCAGCCGTCAGAGCTGAGCAAAAGAGGTCGCCGGTACCATGGAGCATATACGGGAGCTTCCTGTGTGCAAGCTCGGCAACAATCTCTGTGCCACATGCCACATAGTTGCGCAGCTTGCCGTCATTATGGTCAATACCTTTCAAAATTACTGTCTTTGCTCCCTGGCTTAAGAGTGCGTTGATGATCTTCTCAACATAATCATAACTCACATCCTGGCCTTCGTACGCATAACCGGTAAGAATGCTTGCCTCGGTAAGGTTGGGGGTCAGAATATCGGCGCCGTTCACAAGGCTGCCCATAGCTGCGCAGAGTTCCTCAGTATAGGTAGGATACCGCTTACCGGCATCTCCCATCACGGGGTCAACAATATGAAGCGCATTGGGATACTCGGCATACAGACGCTCAATAAGCGCGACCTGCTCGGCTGAGCCAAGGAATCCTGAATATATGCCGTCCAGCCCAACACCAATCTGCTTCCAGGCATCAAGATAACCATCCAGTATCTCGGTGGTATCATGCATTGTGAATACCGGATATCTCGTATGCGCCGAGAACAGCGCGGTTGGTACGGGGCATACATCACATCCGGCAGCCGAGAGCACGGGTATTGCAACGCCAAGCGAACACTTGCCATATCCGCACATATCATGAACTGCCGCTATACGAGGAATATAATGCTCGGGGCGCGTGTACAGTACAGGATAACTACTATCTATCATCAACAGCCTCCTTACATAGGTTGATTTAAAAGTGAGCAACATATTGTAGTATTACATCATAAAAAAAGATTGAGATGTTAATATAAATATCTTATAGGCGATTATTGGTTTTCTGTATCATTTTCTATTAATACCGGCAATGCCGTGCCTTCTACTGTGCAACTGAACTGTGATGTACTGTGTGCATCTCTGAACCAGGTAATGGTGCATACATCACTTACGGGCTCATTTGCATCGCTCGTAAACGCACCATCAGAAGTTGCGTGAGTTTCTATAACATAGACAACCTTATTAACGTTGTCATCCTGGAAGGCATTCATGGCAAGGGCGGTAGCCCGCGTCATGGCTGTCGCAAACGTTTGCTCAAACACACGCGATGACGTTGCGTTTTCACGTACGGTTAAAACACCGTTTGCTGCATCATAACTCTCAAACTCTACCCCATGAAAACGCAGGGTTTCTCCGCTCCACATAGTGCCGTTTGCCAAAAGCCGGCTTACTTCTTCCTGGCTCACGCCATTATTAAGGTCTACCATAGAGGCGAGTTGGATATTCTTACAGGCAACCTGTGCAAGCAGAATACCTGTGATAATAACAACCACTACCGTCAAACCTACACGCAGAATAATGCGTTCTACGTTTTGGCCGAGAGGATCGTCGAGCGCTATAGGATCAAGCACATTGCCGCTTGCAAGCTTTTGTTCAACGCGCTCAAGCTCGAGATCAGCGAGGGTTTTACCATGAGGTATGGGTGCAGCAGCCATTGCGCCTTGCTCGTCTGTATGTGTGTTTTGAGCTCCCATACCTCTCCTGCCTTTGTTTAATACAGTAACTTATGCGCTCGGCATTCTTCTGAGAATTTCATTGCACAAAAGGATGCCAATAACTGTCTTGGAATCTATAATACGCCCATCGAGAACTCTGTTTACCATCTCGTCAAGATCTACAAGGTCTACACTCACAAATTCGTCTTGATCCGGGTGTGCGCCTACAAAGGTAAGCCCCATGGCGAGATAAAGATGAATAATCTCGTCGCTATAGCCTGCTGCAACGGCAATGGATCCCAAATAAGCTATATCGAGAGCTTTATAGCCGGTCTCTTCTTCGAGTTCACGGCGTGCTGCATCGCGCGGGTCTTCTCCGGGCGTCAGCTTGCCCGCAGGAATCTCTATGGTAACCTGCTCAAGAGACGTGCGGTACTGGTGCACCAATACCAGCTTATTATCATCTGTAAGAGCAATAATCGCCACGGCTCCGGGATGGCGCACAACCTCGCGCGAAGCCGGTTTACCGTTGGGGAGCAGTACGGTGACATCGTCAACACTTAAAAATGCCCCGCTCCACCTGCGTGAACTACTGACAATCTGTTCTTCGAGATTAACAAATGAAGCATCGTTGCTTTGTGAAGGTTTTTGACTGCTGCTGTCAAGTGTGGTTGCTTCTACTGCCTGGGGTTCTGTAGAAGCAAAAATGGCTGCAATTTCTTCTGCCGTAGGAGTATCTTGAGAAGAAGGTGCTCCGGACGCTGCTTCTTTAGTTGTTTTTGAGGATGTACGTGCCATAAACCTGTCTTACGCCTCCCATGCGCTCCGTCCGCGCAATGCTCGTTCGCCAATGTCGCGCCTCAACGTTTTGCCCTCAAACTGTATAACATCACAGCCTGCATAAGCCCGCTCGCGCGCCTCTTCGAACGTGTTCCCCAAAGCGGTGACATTAATAACACGCCCTCCTGCCGTGCGCAAAATCTGCGCATCATCGAGCTTTGTACCTGCATGGTACACAACAACGCCCGGGAGTTTTTGGGCTTCTTCTATGCCGGTAATCTCAAATCCGGTGTCATAATGCTGCGGATATCCCTTGCTTGCAAGCACTACGCTTACCGCCCATTCATCGCGCCATTCAAGCTCAATTTCTGAGAGGCGGCCGTTTGCAACTGCGAGCATAACCTCAGCAAGATCAGTCTTAAGACGTGGGAGAATAACCTGGGTCTCAGGGTCACCAAAACGGGCGTTAAATTCGAGTACCTTGGGCCCCTCGGGAGTGAGCATAAAACCGCCGTACAAAACACCTTTATACGATATACCCTCTTGTACGAGGCCGTCGCATGCGCGCTGCATAGCGCTCAGCATTGCTGCATACTCATCTTCAGTAACAATGGGAACGGGCGAATAAACGCCCATACCGCCGGTATTAAGACCTTTGTCACCTTCAAGTGCGCGCTTATGATCCTGGGCGGTGGCCATAGGCCGCATGGTTGCACCGTCGACAAAAGCCAAAAGCGAACACTCGGGACCGGTAAGGGCATCTTCTATGACAACAATCTTACCCGCATCTCCAAATGCTCCGTTAAAACACTGGTCAACGGCATCATGTGCCTCTTCGCAAGACTGCGCAACAATAACGCCTTTACCGGCAGCCAGGCCGTCTGCTTTCACTACCAAAACGCGTACGCCTTCTCCGCAGGCAGGGTTAAACTTCTGGTCAACATAGTTATGTGCCTCGTCGCTTTGGGTAAATGCCTGCCACCCGGCCGTGGGAATACCGTGAGCATCCATAAACTGCTTGGCGAACTGCTTGGACCCCTCGAGTCTTGCGCCTTCATAACCGGGGCCAAAACAGGGGACATGAGCCTTATTGCGTACGGCGTCGGCAATACCAGCCACAAGCGGAGCCTCTGGACCAATAACCACAAGGCCAATCTGGTGATTCTCTACAAATTCAAGCACTGCGGCTTCGTCACAGGCATTAAGCTTTACATTAGTAGCTATCCCCGCAGTGCCTCCGTTACCCGGAGCAACAAAGAGTTCATCGCAGAGTGGAGACTTTACCAGAGAAGCAGCAATTGCGTGTTCACGGCCACCACTACCCAACAGTAATATATTCATAGTCACTCCTTATATAACCGGATTTCATATAAAAAGGCGGCAAAACAGGTGTTTGCCGCCCGTCTTTTTTACCAATGACGCATTATGGTTTGTTCGCGCGATGGCCCTACGGCAATAATCGATACTGGTACACCGGCGAGGTCCTCAATAAAGTCAATGTAGTCTTTTGCTTCGCGCGGCAGTTCATAAAAGCTGCGGCAGCCGGTAATGTCAACATGCCAGCCGGGCATCTCGGTATAAATAGGCTTTGCATGATGGAACGCGGTTTGATGCTGAGGAACGGTGTGATAAATGGTGCCGTCGCAGTCATATGCAGTACAAACCTTAATGCTGTCAAGCGATGACAAAACATCGAGCTTAGTAATCGCAAGATCAGTAAGGCCGTTAACACGGGCGGCATAGTCAACAATAACCGCATCATACCAGCCACAACGACGCTTACGACCGGTGGTTACACCATATTCGCCGCCAATCTGGGTTAAAAGATCACCCTCGGGCTCCTCAGGCGGAATCTCGGTGGGGAACGGTCCCGAACCTACGCGGGTAATGTATGCCTTAACAATACCCAAAACACGGTTGATATACTTCATACCAACGCCCGACCCAGTTGCGGCTCCTCCTGCCGAGCAGTTTGAGGAGGTTACAAACGGGTAGGTACCAAAGTCAATGTCGAGAAGAGTACCTTGGGCGCCTTCAAACAACACGTTCTTACCTGCACGAAGAGCGTTGTCAAGGATGACGGTTGTCTCGGCAATAAAGGGCTTCAGACGCTCTGCATAGGGGAGATACTCTTCACAAATCTGATCAACGGTATATCCCGGCAAACCATAGATTTTCTCGAGAATATCGTTCTTCTCGGGCAGAGCCGCCTCGAGCTTCTCTCTGAAGATATGGGGATCAAGCATATCTTGCATGCGGAGGCCCATGCGCGATGATTTATCTTGGTAAGCAGGGCCAATACCGCGCTTGGTAGTACCAATAAGGTTCTTGCCCAAACGCTTTTCGCTCGCTCCGTCGAGGTCTTTGTGGTACGGCATAATGATGTGCGCATTGCCGCTTATGGTAAGACGCTCGCAAGAAATCCCTTCGCCTTCCAAAATATCCATCTCTTCGAGAAGAACTTTGGGATCAATGACACAACCGTTGCCAATAACCGGTGTAATATGCTCATAAATAACACCTGAAGGAATCAGATGCAAGGCAAGCTTGTGCTTAGGAGTAATAACCGTATGACCGGCGTTGTTTCCTCCCTGAAAGCGCACAACATAATCATAATCACCGCTAATGAGGTCGGTAATCTTACCTTTACCCTCGTCACCCCACTGCGATCCTACTAAGACGGTACCGGGCATAGCCACACTCCCTTAAACGCAAAGAACACTTGTTCTTTTGCTCATCGAAACTTTTCCTCTATAAGTATAACGGTATAGAACCCAATATACACGTTGAGCATCATTTACCCAAAGAAACCAGGATATCAAAGAGTATTAATATGTCAGAAAGACAGCGCCGGGTTTGGTGATACAGAGTCGTGCTCTTTATCATTAGACAGAGATATAGCCTCTGCTTCATGATAAAGAGCACGACTCTGTATCACCCGGTATGCCGGTTTTCTTTTACCAATTAATATCTTCTCAAACAGCTTAACACATCTGCATGGGCAGCGTCATCATTATAAATGTTCGGGTTAGAACCGCTACTCGCCGTAAACCCCAAGTCAAGCGCTTCCGTTACAGTCCATGCTGTGGCGTCGAATTCATTATTACCACATTTAACCATGTATTTATCCCAAATGGGCTTAAGACGGGGATTTGCAAGGATTACCGCTGCAATTCGGCCATTTCCTGACTAGAGCCACCAGAAATCCGGGAGAGTACTTCTGGATCCAATTCTTTTCCCATCATTGTTTTTCCTCTCTTTCTGCAGCTGTGGAATGTTTCTTTTAACGCTGGCTTTTGTATAGCAAGTTTTTCACTCCGGCAATATCTGTTTACTTTACCCAAGTTATTATACGTGTGATAGTACTCCATATCCACGATATACTTTGCTAACCTTCTTTTTTGCTCATGCTCATGAACTTGGTAAGTCTTGGAATAAAGGTGAGGGGTATGTCTACACCGCTTCTGCCTGCACGGTTCTTTGCAACAATGATATTTGCCTGATTCTCGGGCGGGCGCTCCTTGCGGGCAGCTTCCTCGGCATTTAAAGAGCGGTCAATAAACAGAACTATGTCGGCATCCTGCTCAATAGAGCCTGAGTCGCGCAGGTCTGCGAGAACAGGACGCTTGTCTGAACGCCGGTCAATATCGCGGGATAGTTGAGACAGAGCTATTACGGGCACCTGAAGGTCTTTTGAGAGAATCTTAAGTGCGCGTGAAATTTCACCTATCATAACGTTTTGGTTCTCGGCGCGGTGTAAGGGGCTAATAAGCTGGAGATAATCAACAATTACCAGACCGTTTGGCTTCCCATGCAGTGCCCGGCGGGCTTTGGTGCGAATCTCCACCACATTGGTTCCCGCGGTATCATCTACCGTGAAATCAAGGTTCTGAAGCCGCTCAATCGCTGCAGTAATATCGGGCCACATGTCATTGGGTATCCTGCCGCTTCGTACATCCTCATTGGATACATTTGACTCGGCACATAGAAGACGCGTTGCGATCTCCGAGCCACTCATTTCTAGCGAGAAAAACATCACGGGAACTCCCGCTTTAGCGGCATTTGCGGCAAGCGTCAAAGCAAAAGCGGTCTTACCAACACCGGGGCGGGCGCCAATAACAGTCATGGTACCCGGTCGCAAACCCAAAAGCACTTTGTCGAGATCAGCAAAACCGGTAGGCACACCGGAGATTCGTCCGTCATTAAAAGCAATATCTTCTATTTCGGTAAACGCCTGGGTTAAAAACTCTACAAGAGGCTTGCTGGCGCTCTCTACTTCTTTGCCGGTAACCGTAAAAAGCTTTGCCTCGGCACGCTCAACAATTGATTCAATATCATCAGGCGGCGCATTAAAAGCAAGTGAGGTAATATCTGTAGCCGCACTAATGAGCGATCGCAAAATTGAGCACCTGCGAACAATGCGCACATGCTCACGCCAGTTGGCAAGCGCAAAGGTATTATTGGTAATATCAATAATAAACGCCCTGCCGCCAATCATATTGAGCTGGCCTGTTGCATCAAGGTATTCAGCCAATGATACCTGGTCGGTCTTTATATCGCGAATATAAAGCTCTTTAATTGCCGAGAAGAGAATTTTGTGCGACGGATGATAAAAATCTTCTACTTCGAGCGCACTCATAACCTCAGGGCGTACCTGCTCAGAAATAGTAGCAGCGGCAAGCACGGCTGCTTCTGCTTCATCATTGTGAGGTAAAGCGTTGGTATTATTGAGCTGGTAAGAGCGTTCATACTGGTTAGGCACCTAAAGCTCCTTCATGTGGTGTAGCAGTATAAAAGAGTGTAAGTGTATATCATAGCGCACTCACATCTGTTGCACTACCTAGAACCAAAAAACTCCCCATGGTGTGTATTACAACACCATGGGGAGTTTAAAGAGCGGGATAAAAGGCTTATGCCTCTTCTTCTGCCTCTGCAACCTCTTCTGCCTCAGCCTTGGCAGCTGCATCAGCAGCGGCAAAACCGGCAGCGTCGTTAACATCGACATAAATGGTTGCGGCAATCTGCCTGTACAGAGAAACCGTTGCGGGGTGAACGCCTACAACCTTGATGGGCTTAAGCTCAATGCGCTTACGGTCAATCTCGATGCCAAGCTGCTCAAGAGCGGCATCTGCAACCTGTGCGGCGGTAACGCTACCAAAGAGCTGGCCTTCGTCACCAATCTTGGCAAGTACGCGTACAACCTTGCCCTCGATGGTCTCCTTGAACTTCTCGGCATCAGTAACACGAACAGCCTCACGCTTGGCAATGTTCTTACGCTTTTGCTCGAGCTGCTTAAGGTTGCCGGGAGTTGCCTTAATGGCAATGCGCTGCGGAAGAAGGAAGTTGTTGGCGTAACCGTCGGCTACATCAATAACGTCGCCTTCGCCACCCTTGCCGCGCAATTCGCTTTGAAGAATAACCTTCATGTTTCTACACTCCTCAATATACAGCTTTATACTTTATAAAGCCCTTGTTGCCAGGTACATTAATCCTGCTGTGTATCAGGATTGGTTTGTACGTGCGAACGTCCGAGTTTCCTGAAGTTGGCCCAAACATCTATGAGACCAAACACACAGATGGCAAAGAACCATACTTCAGCAAATAGAGCAAGTACCAAAATCAAAACGCGGGTAAAACCGCTAAACTTGCGTCGGTCCATAATGCCCAACAGCGCGGCAAGACCTTGGAAGAAAAAGAGCACTCTGCAAACAAGCAGCGAATTTACACCAACCATACGCAACACAGTGGATAGTTCATTCTCAGTGGCAGGAAGCGCTACGCAAATCACACCAATAATAAGAAGAACCACTGCCCAAAGCGGCACGTCATAACGTGTAAAAGAAGCATAACATTGCGCATACTTCAAACGCTGCGACAAAGCAAGACCCAAACATCCAAATGCTACAACTATTGCAGCCTGCATAAGGTATCCAAAGGGCCAAGCCAATCGAATAATTTCGAACATTTGGTCCAAAGACGCCATTGCAGTAACCGACGTACCTGTTCCGCTTAACTGTGCTTCCGTTTGATTACGAATTTCGTCTATTATGGCCTGTGAATATGACTCAAGGCCATACCCAAGCGATTGAGCATAGAGCATATCTGCTCCAGCCATTAAAATCGCCAGACCAAGTATGGTAAGACATACATTGGTAATCGTTAAGTGCCCGGGTAACAGTTTCGCTATTACCAAAGCACAGAGGGCACATGGCAGAACAAGCGTACCGTAATCAAGCCATGAAACAAAGCAAAGGATAATGCCCGGTAACAGACATCCGGCTACAGCCAGAAATCCACGATTTTCATCGGGTCTGAACAATCGCCATGCACCATAGACCATCGCGAATGTTCCTATACCCGCAAACATCACCGTGGCAAACGATCCTGCTATACACAGAATTAATTCTATCCACGGATGTATTGGGCTTGACCCCGGAAAAGGCTCAAAAGGGTCACGTACCTTTTCTATGCCTTGTGGCTCGTTGGTATCCAAATCTTAGCCCCTGCGTTCCCTGCTGCCGCTTACAACCGTTACGGTGTAAGGCACAAGCGCCATAACACGGGCACGCTTGATAGCCATAGCCATCTCGTGCTGATGCTGACGGCAAGCGCCGGTTACACGACGCGGCTTTATTTTGCCGCGGTCGGTCATGTACTTACGCAGTAAGTTTACATCCTTGTAGTCAATAAACTCAACATTGTCCTTGCAAAGTTGGCAGTACTTCTTATGGGGTTGACGCTGAAAATCGTTCGCCATAGGTGCACATACCTCCCTTCGATGCTGTCTCATACACATAGGATTCCCTACGTGTTGTAATGTCTATTAAAACGGAATATCCTCGTCGTATACCTGATCCATGGGCGGCTGCTGGACACTCTGCGCCGGTGCGGCATAGCTTACCGGTGTTTGTACAGGGGCCTGTGTGGGTACCTGCGTCGTTACCGGAGTCTGTGCGGGCATTTGTGCAGCTACAGACATAGGTGCAGACATAGGCATTTGTGTTGTCATGGGTACAGTTGCGCTTGTTTGCGCAGACATCTGTACCGGCTGAGCCGTATACATAGGTACACTCGCTTGCGTGGGAATATACGCCTGCGGCTGAGCGTAGCTCTGAGCATAACTGTCATCAGACTGAATCTGTGAGCCACCCGGATTTAAGGGACTCATAAACTCAATATCATCAACAAGAATCTCAATCTTGCTGCGCTTTTGCCCGTCACGTTCCCAACTTGACCAACGAAGACGGCCCTCAACACAAATCAACATACCCTTTTTGAGATTTCGTGAGAAAAACTCTGCGCGCTGTCCAAACACTGTGCAGTCGAAGTAGTTTACGTAATCCTCCCACTGCTGGGTTTGCTGATTGCGCCGCCTCTCATTGTTGGCGATGCTCATGGTCATAACCGTCGTTCCACCCATGGTCGAACGAAGCTCAGGATCACGTGTTAGTCTACCACTTACAACTACTTTATTAATGTTACTCATACGCCCATAGCTCCTTACTTAACCTCCGGCACTGCCAGAGCTGGCAGTATTCCAATTACCTTACGCCCTATCATCGCGACGAACGATCATAAAGCGGACAACGTCGTCCATAATGCGCAGGACGCGGTCAAGCTCGGCAATTGCGGTTGGCTCAGCATGGAAATTGATCAGGGTATAGTCACCGTCGGTCAGCTTGTCAATTGCGTAAGCAAGTTTGCGCTTGCCCCACTCCTCGACACTGTCGACGACACCACTGTCGGTTGTGATGGTGGTTTCGATCCTCTTCATCACAGTGGCACGAGCCTCGTCGTTAATAGACGGGTTCACAAAAAACAGCAGTTCATAAGCCTTCATATTGTCACCTCCTCTGGACAATAATTGGCCCCGGATCTCGTGAAGGCAGCGTCCAGGGCAGGGAATGACAAAGGGTTATTTTGCATTCTATTCTCATAAAATGCAAGACTTTTTTTGATCTGCGCCAGACATCCACACTCATGCAGAACCTATGAATATTAACCGGTACATCCGCAATGACCGTTGTCACATACGCACAGTACGCAATATTTCTCATGACTGTTCTGTAAGAAGAGTGTTAGGTTTTGAAAAACCTTTACAGAAACCTAACAAAGCAGCTCATTTGTGTTGGTATTCTGGACGCGCGAGCATGCTTCAAATATTCTCTATATATCGCAATCGCTGTCAGCTCCATCATTTTGATCAGCGTCTATTGCCGTCAGACCGCTTATGATGGGTTTGGTTCCTGCGGGATAAAGCTGCTGCACCGGACCTGTATAGTAATAATCCGCTTCAAATGTATAAACACTGTCTTCAAGTGTATAGAGAAGCGCCAGGCAGTCTGCATAATCTGAACCGCGGCCCGCAACTTCAACAATAACAGCATCGAGTTCACCGTCATCTGTCTCGACAAAACCGTCATAGCATAATGCATAGCCTTCCGGCATATCCTGAGCCAGGAGCATTTTGACTGACTCCCTTACTTCCTCAGGAGTATCACAAATAATGTCGTTAAACTCATATCCATCATCAACAGCAGTGACAATAAAAGGATCCATACCACCCTGTCCCGTGCTAAGGCGCGCTTTTGCCTCATCAAATGCGGTCTCCATAGCATAACGAACATTCTCATTCATTTTGAGGTTTACTTGTTCCATGATGTATAACCTTTCGTTAAAAATATACTCAACAGTCAGCCATACTAATTGTAGCAGGAATGATTTGATATTTTGTTATAAAAAAGGATTGTTAAACTGGCGGAGGAAGAGGGATTCGAACCCTCGTAGCCGGGGTTGCCGGCTAAACGGTTTTCGAGACCGCCGCATTCAACCACTCTGCCATCCCTCCGTGGGATGCGCGAACCGTCATGTCGCAAAAAAGAAACTGGCGGAGAGCTGGGGATTCGAACCCCAGAAACGGCTCCACACCGCTTACACGATTTCCAATCGTGCTCCTTAAGCCAACTCGGACAGCTCTCCGTGAGTAACGAAGTATAACAAGTTCCGAGTTGAGTATCTTTGTAAATTTTTAAATTTACGTTTATGCATAAACTCTGCTTAATGCGAATGGGAGTAATCTATAAGAAAGCTATCATAAGGACGGTTCTCGCGGTACTTTATGAGTATATAAAAGAAGGGGGGTATGTGTTGGAATTTATCCTGCCATTATTTGACATTATCAATTTTGCGCCACAGGAAACCTTAGAGATGGTTGTTGATGCTATCTCTACAGATACCAGCCCTCTTGAAACCGCTATTTCGATTCCTTTGGTTCTCGAATATGGCGCTGTTGTTACCGGTGCGCTCTCAGGGGCAATGACTGCAGTAGCAAACAAACTCGATCTTTTGGGAACCGCAGCTCTTGGTATTGTTACCGGCTTGGGCGGTGGCCTTATTCGCGATATCATTCTGCCCACACAATCGGTTTATCTATTGGATAACCCCTGGTCAATGGTTGTTTGTATTCTTGTCTCGATTTGTGCGTTTTTCTTTTCCGGCCTGTTTTATAAACTCGATAAACCCATTGCGATATTCGACATCATTTCTGTGGGTCTTTTTACGTTTGTAGGCACCGACAAAGCAATTATGTGCGGGTATGGCGCCATTGTAGGTGTGCTTCTGGGCCTCATTACCGCTGTGGGCGGAGGTATGATGCGTGATATTTGTCTGGCACGCATTCCTTCTATTTTTAGAAGCGGAAATTACTATGCGATATGCTCGTTAGCGGGAGCATGCGCTTATATCCTGCTTTTAAACGTTGGGTGCACAAAGGTTTTCTCGGCAGTTATATGCTTTATTGTTGTTGTTACACTTCGCTGGGTATCTATACGCTATAACCTTATTACGGTAACACCCATAGATCTGACACCAAAAATTACAGGTCCTATCAGGAGACTTATACTCAGATCAAAGCAGAAAAAATCAAAGTAGGCTCATTCTGTCTCGTTACCATATTATTGGTATAACAAACGTTCTATAAATTGGTTGTCTGCGTCGCAAAACCAACAGTTTCGAGAGGAATCTGTTCTCCTTGTTCATCAAATACCGCAAGAGTCGCTGTGGCTTCAAGATTACCAATATAAGTGTTGTATGTATCTTTTTTAAGGACTGATGACATCATTTGAATAATATAGTCAAGAATATCAGGAGGAATTGCGTCAATATCAATATTCCCTTGTGAATTAAGGGGTGCATCATAGCGCTCGGTACACAAAATAATATGATATCCAAATCCACTCTGGATAACAGGAGATACCTCTCCTACATCGAGCCTGTCGAGGGCTGTTTGGTAAGGCCTGATAAAAGTATTAATACAGTCCCAGCCCATATCGCCGCCATCAAGGGCTGAACTGTCAATAGAATATTTTATTGCCATTGCCGAGAAATCCGCGCCGTTTACTATTTTGAGCAGTGTCTCATATGCAATTGCGTAATCATCAGAAGAAAACAGTATCTGTGATGACCGTTTTCCTATGAGCGTAGGTGCGACAACAACCGCATATTCTTCTATTTGCTCGTGGGTCGGTTCTACTTCAGGAATCACGTTGTCATATAACGCGTTTATAAGGAGTGTTTTCTTAATGTTGGCCCGGTATGCATCTTCTGTGTATCCGGCTCCTTTGAGTGCTTCGCGCCATGCGGTTTTGTTGGGGTATTTTGACGCAAGTTTGTTGATTTGCGCAACAATGTCTTCTTGAGAAATGCTAATATCATGTCTGGCCGCGTCTACTTCTATAAGCACGGTATCCACCAGCTCTTTGATGGCCCGATACCTAATATCATCCTGAGTAATACCGTTGTTATCTAAATATTCTTTATAAGCTTGATTAGAAACAAGGTTGTTTTGCTGTCTGAACTCTTCTATATAAGCGTTTACTTGTTTATGTGTAATAACGTTTCCTTCAACAACGGCAGCTACGTCTTTGCGGTCTATACCTGCATGATCTGCGGCTTCCTGGGTAATTTGTTCAATCGAATTGGAGCTTTGTGATGTATCATCACAGCCAGCAAACATAATACTTGCGCACACAATATACAATATCATAAAGATACTGCTTATAATGCGTAAGATATCCTTCATTCAATTCGCCCCACAACCCTTGTCCCGTGAAAACACGCCACAACCTATCATAGAGATATGTGGTAATCATATCTCTATGATGGTCAGGTTATGAATGTTTATTATCCTCACGGATCAAAAAGCCCGACTGTTACTCAAATGTTAGGGTTTCGAGTCTCTTAAAGATAATATCGATCCTTTGCAAAAAGTCCCATGGATCAAAGATTTTATCGAGCTGCTCTTTGGTAAGTATACAATCAGGATCGGTCTCGAGCTTTTCCCGGTATGTTTGACCGGAAACAGCATTTTGAATATCTTCCCAAACTGCCATAGCGTTACGCTGGACAATAATATAAGCGTCTTCACGCTTCATGCCGGTATCCACAAGAGCTAAAAGTACTTTACTTGAGTAAATAAGGCCGCGGGTGCGCTCAAGATTGTGGATCATTTTATCAGGATATGTTTGCAATCCGTCAAGTATCCATTGGAGCTTTGAGAACATATAGTCAAGAGCAATAAAGCTATCAGCCATAGCAACGCGCTCGGCTCCGGAGTGTGAAATATCACGTTCAAACCAAAGCGCTACATCATCATATGCTACTTGGGCATTTGCTTTGACTACACGAGCAAGACCGCAAATACGCTCAGCGGTAATGGGATTGCGCTTATGGGGCATAGCGCTTGAACCTTTTTGCCCTTTCTTGAAGGGTTCCTCGGCCTCTATAACATCGCTTTCCTGCATCAGACGTACTTGGAGTGCAATGCTCTCAAGAGTAGAAGCGGTCACTGCCAATGCAGAAGCAACCTGGGCATGACGGTCACGAGCTAATACCTGGGTAGAAAGCGGGTCGGGTGTAAGGCCTATTTTTTCGCAAACATACTGTTCTACATACGGATCAATGCTTGAGTAGGTTCCTACCGCGCCGGAGATCGCTCCGGTTGCAGCTACTTCGCGTGCTTGCAAAAGGCGTGTCTGAGCGCGTTTGAGCGCCCAGGCCCAGCTTCCAAATTTCATACCAAATGTCATGGGTTCGGCATGAATACCGTGGGTGCGTCCAACGCAGAGTGCGTCTTTGAGTTCAAACGCGCGTTTAACACATGTTGTACCCAAGGCATTAACATCTTTAATAACAATATCGAGCGCTTGAGTGATTTGATAGGAGAGCGCTGTATCGCCAAGATCAGAGCTTGTCATTCCGTAATGAACCCAACGGCTTGGTTTGGGCTCGCCCTCAGGTATCTCGGCATCAATATATGAACCCATATTGGTTAAGAACGCAATGACGTCGTGATTGGTCACGGCTTCTATCTCATCTACTTCTTCTTTATTAAAAGAAGCGTGATCGCGAATCCACTGGGCTTCTTCTTTGGTAATACCAATAGTTCCAAGCTCGGCTTGGGCTTCACAGGCACAAATCTCGATTTCCTGCCAAATAGCATATTTATTCTCCAATGAGAATATGTGGCCCATCTCCGGACGGGTATAGCGTTCAATCATTTTTGCACCTTCCTGTTCCTTATGGTGGTATTACATAATATTGCCGGCAGCTGCCTGCTTACGAACAAATGCTTTACGGCGTTCTGTCTCGGTGAGCAGGCGCTTGCGCATTCTTATATGATGCGGAGTAATTTCTACAAGTTCATCATCTGCAATATATTCAAGGGCTTCTTCGAGCGAGAAGGTACGCGGGGGAGTCAGCTGAACCGCAATATCTGCTGTTGATGAACGCTGGTTACCGAGATTCTTGGTACGCGAAACGTTAACGACCATATCTCCTTCGCGGGGACGCTCACCAACAATCATGCCTTCATAGCATTCATCGCCCGGAGAAATAAACAAAGCTCCGCGCTCCTGGAGCGTACCTAATGCATACGCAACGGCTTTATCGGTAGACATAGATACCATAAGGCCATTCTTACGGGCATTAATGTCACCGCAGTAAGGCCCGTACTCCAGGAATGTATGATACATCAGGGCTTCTCCGTGGCTCACGTTTAAAACGCGGGTCTTGAGACCCATGAGACCACGGGTAGGAATTTTGAACTCAATATTGGCGCGGTCATCATATTGTTCCATGCTGGTCATAAGACCGCCCACATACCCAAACTGCTCAATGACTTTACCGGCATATTCGCTGGGTGTCTCGACAACTGCCTGCTCATAGGGCTCAAGGGTTATGCCGCCTTCGCCCTTTTTGTAAATAACCTGCGGGCGTCCTACTTGGAATTCATACCCTTCGCGGCGCATGGTCTCCATCAGTACAGAAAGATGCAAAATGCCGCGGCCTGCAACTTCAACACCGGTATGGTCTTCAAGCTCGTGAATCGACATGGTGATGTTCGATTCCTTCTCGGCCATCAAGCGCTCTTTAAGCTGGCGTGCGCCTACAATGTTATTTTGATCTTCGCGGCCCACAAGGGGAGAAGTTGATGCTTCAAAAATAATAGAAAGCGTTGGCGGATCAACATGAATAGGATCAAGATACTGAGGGTTTTCAGGAGAAGTATATACGTCACCAATATCTGTACCGTCCACACCAACAACAGCAGCAATGTCACCGGCTACCGCAGCATCACACTCTTTGCGACCCAAATAGTCAAAGGTATACAATGTCTTAACGGTAGCTTGTGATTTGGAACCGTCATTTTTGATAACAAGAATTTTATCGCCTTTATGTATGGTGCCTTTATAAATACGTCCCACACCAATACGTCCCACAAAGTTATCGTGGTCAACATTTACCACTTGAATAGCAAGTGGTGCATCAGGCTCAACATCAGGCGCCGGTAAATGGTTAATAATCATATCCAGCAACGGATACATATCTTTACCGGGCTCATCAGGATCAAGACATGTGTAGCCGTTCATCGCTGATGCATAAATTACATGATCCATAGAAAATGCCAGCTGGTCATCAGTAGCGCCAAGATCGCACATAAGATCAAGAACGGCATCAACCGCTTCATGAGGACGAGCACCGGGACGGTCAATCTTATTAATAACTATCATTATCGAAAGCCCGTTGCTGATAGCATTATTCAGTACAAAACGAGTTTGAGGCATGGGGCCCTCAAAAGCGTCTACCAGCAAAAGCGCTCCGTCTGCCATACGTAAAACACGCTCTACCTCTCCGCCAAAATCTGCATGGCCAGGCGTGTCTATAACATTAATCTTAATACCCTTATACTCAATTGAGATGTTCTTTGCAAGAATGGTAATGCCGCGCTCACGTTCCTGATCATTAGAATCAAGAATACGGTCCTGAACCTCCTGGTTTGCCCTAAATGCATCTGTTGCCCTCAGCAATTTGTCGCAGAGGGTTGTTTTACCATGGTCAACATGGGCAATGATAGCGATGTTTCTGATGTTTTTTTGCAGCATACAGGTAAACCTTTCGATGTTTTCTGACCGATTTATTCCAATTTAATAGTATCACAAATTGTTAATGTAAAGCTCTGTTTCGCCTGCTGCCGCAGGGTCAGTGTAATTAAAGTGCTTAACGTCGCCTTCATTCTCATAGAACATAAAGAGTGAATAACCGCTCGAAAGCCCCGCTTCTCCGTATTCAACAATGATAGCGGGTTGGTATCCGCTTCCGGGAATATCTTCTATCGCACCGTTATAAGCAATTGCGTATTGGGTAATCTTACGCTCTCCAATATTTTTTTCTGATGCGAGCATTCTTTTTGCTTCTATTAAACAATCTTCTATCTCGTCGCCGTTTAATGAGAGCAAGTCTCTTTCGCCCTTTTTGTTGCAGGTTGCAAGCATCACCGGAAAATCGCCGTTATATACAAGTTCCTCAAGACAATAATCAATGATATCGTCGAGAAGTGAGGTGAGTTCTTGGGAAATGGCTTCTGGTTCCTGAGATGATTGGTTATTATTACTCATGGTCCACATCCTCTTCAGTACTACTGTCTTCCTGGGTGTTTTGTGCATCTGATTCTGCTTCTGATGACTGTTTTTTATTCTCGGTATTTTCTTCTCCGGGCATAAGAGCCGGCTTTACCTCTTTAAGCGGTTCCATCTTCTCTTCGAGAGAGACCATAATTTTACGAGATTCAATAATTTGCTTGATTGAAGTGGTAAGTATTGTTGATGAGATAACAACAATTATCGCGAGAATAATAAAGAGAATAATGCGAGGCGGCATTAATCTGATGTAGCGTAAAACAAAGAATCCAACTACAGCACTTCCAATCAATAGTCCAATACAGGTGTTACGCCTGGTGCGCTGCTGGTCTAAAAACTGGGCCACAATTGTCCATACTTTTTCAAGTGCGCTTAAGCGGGCCTTTTTTGCTTCTTTGGCTGTTACCGTTAATTTGTCCTGGCGCTGTTTTTTACCTTTATAATTAAGAACCTGCCTGGCAGCGCTGCTATTACGTGCGTTGAGGAGAAAGTCGCGCGCTTCTTTTGCTTTATCAAGAAAAACTTTTACCTGATTTTGGATTGTGGTGTTTTGAGCATAATCGAGGGGGTTTATTTCCTTGTCTATACCGTAATAAGCAA
Organism: Coriobacteriales bacterium; assembly: GCA_017515595.1. Taxonomy (GTDB): domain Bacteria; phylum Actinomycetota; class Coriobacteriia; order Coriobacteriales; family UMGS124; genus RGIG5691. Next base: position 3,731 of record JAFWFL010000070.1, on the reverse strand, counting down.
GTTTAATTTCTTCTTCGCTTGCTTCTTCTTCCAACCCAAGGGTGTTAAGGGCTTCAAATCTGTTCATAGATACTCCCTACACAAACCGCGTATATTCTTGCATAGTATACCGCACTATAATGCAAAACAGGCTGAACATTACGTCCAGCCTGCGAATTTGTTTGATGGTGGAGATGAAGGGGTTCGAACCCTCGGCCTCAGGCTTGCAAAGCCCGCGCTCTCCCAGCTGAGCTACATCCCCATTGAAATAAACACCTCAGCGGCTACGCGGCTCACACTGAGATGTTTATAGCGTAAATAAAAAATGGTGGGCCCGACAAGGCTCGAACTTGTGACCTCTCGGTTATCAGCCGAACGCTCTGACCAACTGAGCTACGGGCCCACTCGCAAAAAGCTTTGTAATATTAACCATAGAATCACTATTGGTCAATTATAATTTTGGATATCATGAATTTCTCCATAAACTCACAACTTTTTATAATAAGTTCGCTATGATGGGTACAGTTCGATTACTTAAAGATTTTTAACAAAAGGAGGTGCGCATGATACAAATTAATCTGGAAACTCTTGTAATGGGTAATATCCCCGGTACGTCGATGATGATCCTGCGCCCTTATTCTAAAAGCCCATATCATGACAGGCTGTTACCAATTTGCATTGGCACGGTAGAAGCAGCCTCTATTGGTAAAGCAATAAACAAAGAAAAAAATTCGCGCCCAATACCTCATAGTCTTATTCTTAATATGATGACGCAGTTAGGCGGTAAACTAAAATATATCATCATAGACAAAGTTCAAAGTACAACATTTTATGCAACATTAGTGGTGGAACGCGTTAACCAAACCTTTAAGATAGATGCCCGGCCAAGCGATGCTGTTGCACTGGCCCTCCGTATGCGCGTTCCTATGTTTGTTGACGAGAAGGTTTTAATTTCGGCATCCTTCCCCGCTTGGGTCAATACAGAACAAGGTATTCAAAAGGCAGAAGCGGCCGAATTCCATAAATTTGTCTCTACACTTGAACCTGATGACTTTAATTAAAACTATATAAAAAGGGCGGTAAAACAATTTACCGCCCTTTTTTAAATTACTGCTTTGTCATTACTCTTGTGAGTATTCCTCTGACTCGTTTATTTCTCCGTTGAGTTCCTCGTCTACTGTATCGTCTTCACCGTCGCCAAGATCAACAGCATCGGGGTTCTCGGTTACTGCATCTAAATTAAGAGTTGCCTGGCCATCAAGAACAAAGGCTTTGGGTTGAGATTGCTTCATACGGGCGAGAGCGGCAACTTTATCGCCAGGCGCTACATTCATAATCTTAACGCCCTGGGTCGAACGGCCAAGCTGTGAAATATCTTTTACTTTCACGCGAATCACAACGCCGTCATTTGAGATAATCATAAGTTCGTGCTGAGGTCCCACTACCTTACATACTGCAAGCAGACCCTTTTTGAGTGTCATTTGGATGGTGTATACACCCATACCGCCACGGTTTTGCTCGGGATAATCGGCTACCGGGGTACGTTTGCCGTATCCGTTCTCGGTAATAACAAAGAGATCACCTTGGTTATTACTGATTTCCATACCAAGAACCTTAGCGCCGTCAGGTAAGTTCATACCCTTAACGCCGCTTGTATTACGTCCCATAGCACGTGCCTGAGAAGCATCCCATTTAATAGCTTTACCGGCATTACTTACCATGATTACCTTATCACCGTCATGAACACGACGAACAGCAATTAACTGGTCATCGTCATGGAGATTAATGGCAATGATTCCATCGCGGCGGGTGTTCTTATACTCGCTCATCGCAATCTTCTTAACCATACCGTTTGACGTCGCAAAGAGCAAATAATCATCATCTGGGAAATCGCGGGTATTAATAACAGCAGATACGGTTTCTCCTTCTTCAAGTGGGAGAATATTAACAATTGCCGTACCTCTGGCAGTGCGGCTTGCTGGCGGTATCTCATGAACCTTCAATTTATAAACTTTACCCTTTGAGGTAAAGAAAAGCATGTATTCATGGGTCGAGGCAACAAATATTCGCTCAACAAAATCACTGTCTTTAAGGTTAACACCTTGCAATCCCTTACCGCCGCGGTTTTGAGCACGGTATGTTGCAACCGGCAGACGTTTTACATAACCGGCATGTGTTATGGTAACAACTATGTCTTCGTCTGCAATTAAATCTTCTACATCAAGATCGCGCGCTGATTCGCCGGTTATCTCTGTACGGCGCTTATCCGCAAACTTACGCTTAATTTCGAGCATCTCTTCTTTAATAACACCAAGGATCTTGGTTTTGTCTGCTAAGAGAGACTCATAATACTCAATCGCGGCATGGAATCCGTCGAGTTCTTCTTTGAGTTTATCGCGCTCGAGACCGGTAAGGCGCTTAAGACGCATTTCAAGAATTGCGGTTGTTTGAATCTCGGTAAACCCAAAGCGTTCAATCATACGCTGCGACGCCTCTTCATCGGTTAATGAAGACCTGATGATAGTAATAATTTCATCAATATTGTCGAGCGCCAGGAGTAAGCCTTCGTGAATATGGGCTTTTTCACGAGTTCGCGCAAGATCAAATTCTGTACGACGGGTAACAACATTTACCTGGTGATTAATATAACACTGTAACATATCGTGGATGGAGAGACATTTTGGCACACCATCTACGAGTGCAAGGTTATTCACACCAAATGTTGTTTGCAAACCGGTATGCTTATAAAGATTATTAAGAACTACTTCAGGAACGGCTGAATTTTTAAGCTCAATCACAAGGCGCAAACCTTTACGGTTTGACTCATCGCGCATATCCGAGATACCCTCAATGCGCTTCTCGTTCACAAGCTGTACAATCTTTTCTTGAAGTGCACTTTTATTAGTCTGGTATGGAAACTCGGTAAATACCAGTTTATTACGCCCTGTTTTAGTTGATTCAACGTGTGCTTTTGCCCTGACAGTTAATGTGCCGCGACCGGTAGAATATGCTTCTCTAATACCTGCACTTCCCATAATAATTGCACCGGTTGGGAAGTCAGGACCGGGCATAACTTGCATAATATCATCAACGGTCGCATCAGGATTATCTATAAGCAAACAGGTGGCATCAATTGCTTCACCTAAATTATGAGGCGGGATATTTGTTGCCATACCTACAGCAATACCTGCTGAACCATTTACTAACAGGTTAGGAAAATGCGACGGTAATACACTGGGTTCCTGTAAAGAACCATCGTAGTTTGGTTGCCAGTCAATTGTGTCTTTATCAAGATCGCGAAGCAACTCCATAGCCGGCCAGGCAAGGCGGGCCTCGGTATAACGCATAGCTGCAGCTGAGTCGCCGTCAATATTACCAAAGTTTCCGTGACCGTCTACTAAGGGTGTTCTTACCGAAAACCATTGTGCCATACGCACCATAGCATCATATACCGCGCTGTCACCATGCGGATGATACTTACCTATTACTTCACCAACGGTCCATGCTGACTTTTTATGAGGTTTAGAAGGAGTAATACCTGCTTCTTTCATAGCATAAAGAATACGGCGGTGCACCGGTTTTAAACCGTCTCGTACATCAGGAAGTGCACGAGCGGTAATAACACTCATTGAATATTCAATAAATGATTGTTCCATTTCGCGGCCGAACTCAGTGAATTGGAGTTTACCCCCATGCACATCAGTATCATCTGCGTCACCGCGGTTATCAGCTACCGCATCTTCATCATATTC
>JAFWFL010000069.1 GCA_017515595.1 Coriobacteriales bacterium | reverse complement strand
GTAGATTCTTGGGTTTGCTGATCAGAATCCTTGGTTTGTTCAGACTGTTCAGGAGTCTCGGTTTGTTCTGTCTTATCGGCGGCTTCCGGTTGCTCATCTGTGGTTGTCTCTGCAGTAGCTTCGGCGTGTTTCTCGGCAGTGTCTGCTGTTGTAGTTTGCTCGGTTGTTTGAGCGCTGTCGTCCTTAATGACGGCGTTGTTCGAGATGAGGTTCATAATCATGTCTTCGAGGGTGCGCAGGCGTAGGTATTCTGTACCATACTGCTCCTCATAGACCGAGATGTCAGTGATGCCCATCTCGCCAAAGAAGGTCTGAACGTCTTCATCTGTAGCTTTGATGTTCTCATTTTCGGCGATGGCCTGGAATACAAGGCTGATCTTTGCGGCATCCTGGATTCCCTGAGCATTTGCCTCGATGAGCTCGTCAGTTGATTGGACGCCTCCGGCCAGGTAGGGGAGTGCATCTTCGAGCGTCATGCCATATTGCGAAGCGTATGCGCGGTAGTAGTCGAGAAGGTAATTCTGCTGATAAGTGATGAGTGACTCGGGGATGCTGCTTACTTTTGCATCATTTACGAGGAAGTCCTGGATATAGTAGGTCATGTTGTCATGAGTGAATTCATCAGTAATTTCCTGGCGCATTTGGTCAACCGTAGTCCAGCCGTAATACTGAGCAAGTGACCCGGCCACCCATTCGTCGGTCAGCTCAGGCTCAACGGTCTCAATGATGTAGTTGAGGGTAATGGTGAATACGGCATCCTTGCCATTGAGCTCTTCTTTGCCGTAATCCTCGGGGAAGGTGACCTCAATGTCAAAGGTTTCGCCGGGCTTGTGTCCAATGAGCTGCTGCAAAAAGTCATCAATATAACGGGTAACGCCAATGGTTACGGTAGTACCGTTACCCTTGGTGTTGCCGCCCTCAAACTCAACGCCGTCAATTTTGCCAACGTAGTCCATATTGAGGGTATCGCCGTCTTTAACGGCACGGTCGGTAACCTTGGCGGTTGTCTTAAAGTAGCTGAGGATGGTGTCAATTTGCGATTGGACTTCATCATCTGTGGGGACCACCTGGCTGGCAGGGACCTCGAGACCGCGGTAAGCAGGCAAGGTCACATAATCAAGTGCGGTTACGCCTTCCCAATAGCCGTCCTCGGTAATGCCGCCGCTGTAGTCAAATGCGGGCTCCTCGGCAGTTTGGTCGGTTGTCTGGACTTCGGTAGTAGTATCTGTTTTAGTATCGGTGGAGCCTGTCTGGTTGGTCTCACCGTTGCATCCCGCCAAGAGGGCGCCTGCCAAAAGAGCGGTGCCGGCCAGGACTGCCAAGCGGACACGAGGTGATGAAGGCTGATTTAATAAAGAATTACTCATGGAGTAACAGCTCCTTTTGTAGAGAACATCAACATAACCGGCAGGAGAATCCCCACCAGGAGCGCGCAAGCACTCTTAAACCTATATAGTTTACCTACCAAATCTGAAAGCCTTCTGAAAAAAGTGCATATTTTTATAAATTGCACGAGAAACAAAAACCTGACAAAAGGTACGTCTGGTGTGAGTCAGGAGCCAGGGAGGTAACAGGAGGAGGTAACAGGGGACATATCCCTGTTACCTCTTTTCGTTAACCCATATAAAATAACAACAAAAGTAAGAGGTAACAGGGATATGTCCCCTGTTACCTCCCTGTCCCCTGACTCACTGCTAATGTTTTTGATACCCTTAATCTACCGAGTGGGCGAGGAATCTTTGGGTGCGCTCGTCTTGGGGGTTGTCTATGACCTGCTGGGCGGGGCCTTCTTCTACAATTTGGCCGTCAAACAAGAAGGTGATGCGGTCTGAGACTTCGCGGGCAAAGCCCATCTCGTGGGTGACAATTCCTATAGCCATACCTTCGCCGGCAAGGCGGCGAATAAGCGCGTGCATGTCGGCGGTGAGCTTAGGGTCAAGGGCCGAGGTTGCCTCGTCAAAATAGAGAACATCAGGGTTCATTGCCAAAGCACGGGCAATGGCTACACGCTGCTGCTGTCCGCCTGAGAGCTGGCAGGGGACTTTATCAGCGTGTTCAGTCAGACCAAGCTCGTCGAGAATTTTGCGTGCCTCAGCTTCGACTTCCTGGGAATTGCGCTTTTGCACAGAAATTGGCGCGTCGCAAACGTTACGCAGGACACTAAAATGGGGGAATAAGTTAAAGTTCTGAAACACGAGGCCAAAGCGCATGCGTGCTTCGCGCATAGCCTTTTTGGAATACTCGGCTTTGGTTTCACTGCCGTCTGTGCCAACAGAAGGAGCGCATACCTCAATATCGCCATAGCAAAGTCTCCCTGCGTCAAAGGTGTCGAGCAGAGTGAGGCAGCGAAGCATCGTTGATTTTCCGGCGCCAGAAGGGCCTATGAGTGAGACAACTTCGCCATGGTTGATAGTGAGTGAGATATCGCACAGCACTTCTTTGCTGCCAAACGCTTTACGAACGTTAGTAGCACTGACTGCGGGAGTACCAATTTTTGCACGTGTGACATCAGTCATGGTAATAATCCAGTCTCTTCTCGATACGACGCAGGAGGAATTCAATCAACAGACAGGTGACCCAGTAGAAGATGGCGCAAATTGCGAACGGGATCATATTACGCTGGCTTGCGACAAGCCCCTTGCCTTGGGTGAACATCTCGGCTACGCCAATGGAGAAAGCGAGCGAAGTGTCCTTGACAAGGGTAATGACCTCATTGCCCATGGTCGGAAGAATGCGCTTTGCTCCCTGAGGCAGAATAATGCGAAAGAACGTTTGCGGTTTTGAATAACCCAGTACCTCAGCCGCCTCATACTGGCCGCGAGGCATGCTTTGAATACCGCTGCGGTAAATCTCGGCAAAATAAGCTGCGTAATTAAGTATGAACGCGATAATACATGCCGTAAGATTGAAACCGGGAGGATTGGTGATTCCAAATACATAATATGGTACAAAGAAAACAACAAACATTTGGAGCATGAGCGGTGTTCCGCGCATGATAGAAATGTAGAAGGTCATGAGCCAAGCAAGCGGCTTAAACCTGCTTAGACGCCCAAGTGCAATGGGGATTCCCAGAGGTATGGCGCCAAGGAGCGTGAACGCAAAAATCTGAAGACTCACGAGATAGCTCGTGGCGAGCATGCTGATCATGACCTGAAGTTCCACAAAACACCGCCTTACCATAAAAACAAGATTCTCTGCCGGATTTATCTCCATCCGGCAGAGAGCTAGTTAACAAAATCCAAGTACAGATGTAACGCGATTATGCCTTGGCCTGCTCAAGAATGTCAGCCATAGCGGTGAAGATAGCCTTGGAGGTTACGGAAGCACCGGAGACGCCGTCTACGCCTTCAATGCCCTGGGCCTCAACAATGAGAGCCGGGAGCTTCTCGATAGCCTTGGAACCAATGCCCATGGTTTCGCCGTTTGCGCCAACCTCAACGCTTACAATCTTGCCGCCTTCAATGGTAACGGTAAGCGGTACCTTGCCGCCAATGCCCTTGCCGGTTGCCTCATAGACGCCGTCCTTGTAACCGCCGGCGGCTTCTTTGCCGAGAACCCAAGCGTCATAGCTTACGCCCTGGTCAGCATACTTCTCGCAAAGCTCTTTTACAAAGCCGTCCTCGTCCATGGCAATAAGCTCGGCCTGAACGGCGGCTGCAAGCTCGGTCTCGCCCTTCTTGAAGCCAACACCATAGTGCTCGGAGTTGAGGGCTTCATCAAGAACCTTAAAGACGTCGGTCTTGTCGCCAATGTTGAACGCTGCAACAGGAGCGTCAACGGCAATAGCGTCTACCTGGCTCATTTCGAGCATCATGAAAGCGGTGTTATAGTTGTCGATGGTCTGAAGGTCAGCGAAGGTCTTGGCGAGATCCTCATGGTCGCCACCCTCAGAAAGGAGCTCGAGAGCTGCGGAGTCAGCCTGAGTAAGAACAATCTTACCGGCGAGATCCTCGAGCTTTTCGATGCCTGAATTGGCGCGTACGGCAATTACCTGGCGGTTCTCCATATAGGCATCAGTAAACTCATAACCGTCCTCACGGCCCTCAATGGTGAAGCCGTTCCAGATGCAGGTGATCTGACCGCTGTTGAGCAGGGCATCCTTGGAATCCCAGGCGATGGGAACAAGCTCGAGTTCCCAGCCAAGGCGTTTGCAAAGCTCGGTAGCGAGATCAATGTCAAAACCGGTGAAACTACCGTCATTGCCAATGTAACCGTAAGGAGGGAAGTCCTGGTCAAAGCCGAGTACAAACTTACCTTCGAGCTTGAACTCAGCGGACTTCTCGTCTGCAAAAGAGAGGCTGTTCAAAGCCATAGGAGCGGCAACAGCGGCTAAAGCAAGACCGGCAATAAAGTGACGACGGCTAATAGTAGACATAAGTTTTCCTTTCCACTCTGTTGAGCTATCCCTTAAAAGCTCAATGCGTACATACTACACTACTCTATCGCAATAAAGTGCAGAATACCTTCCCATACAAAATCACGACAGAGTAATTATACATAGTTTCCCATAGTTTCCGAGGAGCAGACGAGACAGCTCACTGTTAATCATGCAAGTTGTTCCGGCCGCTAGCATGATCAAATGTCAAAAGATTAAAATTAACAGGCCTTTTGTCGAGAAACTCTTGAAAATCCACTGACTATCATGCTAGCACCCGTCATAACTTGCACCCAATAGGAGAGAAAACGTTTATTTCCTACTCCTTAAAAATAATTCCACAGTTTGTTCGATTACATTTTGTCAGTGGACGTATTAGTATTGTCATTGCGAAATAAGAACAAATGTATGATTTTTGCGGGAGGCGGTATTGAGTTGATTCGGAACGGTATGAACGGTGACCGCGCTATTCTGCACTCGGACTGCAACTGTTTTTATGCGAGCGTTGAGATGCATCTTAATCCTGAGCTGCGCGGCACTGCCATGTGCGTGGGAGGCGATGTTGAGCGCCGGCACGGCATTGTGCTCGCCAAAAGTCCTCTTGCAAAGGCGGCGGGCGTTAAAACGGGCGAGGCCCTGTGGCAGGCGCGCGAAAAATGCCCCGGGCTTATTGTGACTCCTCCCCACTTTAAGTCATATATGCGTTACTCAAGGCTCGCGCGCATGATTTACTATGATTATACCAATCAGGTTGAGCCTTTTGGCCTTGACGAGGCATGGCTTGACGTCACGGGTTCCGAGCGTTATATGGGCGAAAGTCCTGCATTTATTGCGCAGGAAATCTCCGAGCGTATAAAGGCTGAGCTGGGCATTACTGTCTCGATTGGCGTTTCCTGGAACAAGATATTTGCCAAGCTTGGGAGCGACAGCGATGCCGGCGACGGTATTATGGTCATTACGAGAGATAACTATCGCGACGTTGTATGGCCGCGCGCAGTGGGCGACCTTATTTATGTGGGGCCTTCCACGCAGCGCAAGCTCGCTCAGCTCGATATCTTTACAATCGGAGACCTGGCCAATGCTTCGAGCGATCTCTTGCATGCATGGCTTGGCAAGATGGGGCCGGTCCTTAAGCTTTTTGCGAACGGGGCAGATGTAAGTCCGGTCAAAGTCATGAATCCCGCTATGGGCGATGTTGAGCGCGAGGTTAAATCTATTGGGAACGGTTTGACCTCAGCCCATAATATCGAGTCGCCTCAAGACGCCAAAGCGCTCATATGGCTTTTGTCGGAGAGTGTGGCCCAGCGTTTGCGTGAGTCGAATTTTATAGGCAAGACCATTGGTATCTCGGTCCGAGACGCCCAATTTTTAACTTACTATACACGACAGGTTAAGCTCGAACGACCTACCTGCATAACGCGCGAGATAGCCCATACCGCCTATGATTTGCTCTGTGCAAACGAGCCTCTTGATGCCGCCCACCCGCTGCGCGCTCTGGGCGTGTGGGTCTCAGGACTCATGCCGCTTAATTCGCCTGTTCAGTATGATCTTTTTGGGATAGAAGACAAGCGGCGCGAGCTCGAGAATCTCGACTTTGCGATAGACGGTCTGAGGCATCGCTTTGGCAACCGCTGCGTCATGAGGCTGAGCGAGCTCTGCGATAACGCGCTTGACGGAGTTGATATTAAAGATGAAAACGTTATTCATCCCGTAGGATTTTTTCATGATTAAGAGGCTGGTAAGTGATGCAATATGACAGCCAAAGGAATTGCAGGAAGAATTAAACACTACGTCGCGGTTGACGCGCGCTTTAACGAGGATGGGAGCATAACGCCTCAGGCTGTGCTCTGGGATGACGGGCGCCGGTTTACCATTAACGCCACGCTTGACCGCCGGCGTGCCGCATCCCTCAAAACAGGCGGAGACGGTATTCGCTACACCGTACGCATTGGAACAACCGTCACCCACCTTTATTACGAAGACCCCCGCTGGTTTGTAGAAGAACGAGTACCGGAATAAGCGAGGTAACTTTGTGAGCTGTGAGCTCTTATGAAACTTTTACGAGCGAGAAGACCTCGGCATCAGTGGCTTGGGCAAGGGCCTCGCGGGGATGCAGGAACTCGAGCTCCATCAAGAAGCCCAGACCAACAAGCTTTGCGCCAAACTTCTTGATAAGTTTTGCTTGCGCTACGGCGGTGCCGGCTGTGGCTACGAGGTCGTCAACAATGAGCACTACATCGTCGGCGGTCAGGGCATCGGCATGAATCTGAAGCTCGTTGCTGCCGTACTCAAGATCATATGATTCGCTTATGGTCTCGCGCGGGAGCTTGCCCGGCTTGCGGGCGGGGACAAAACCAACGCCCAGGCGGTATGCTACCGGAGCGCCAATCAAAAAGCCGCGCGCCTCGGCGCCTACTACCTTGGTAATTCCGCGATTCATAAAATGCTCGGCAATAGCGTCGATAATTGCGGCATAACCTTGCGGGTCCTTAAGAAGGGGAGTGATGTCTTTAAAGATAATTCCGGGTTCGGGGTAATCAGGAATATCTACAATTAAGCTTTCAAAATCAAAGTCGATAGCTGCCATGAGGGGCTCCTTTTGGGCAACGTACATAAAAACGACAGGGCAAATAAGTATTGTAACCCATTTGCCCTGCCAACTCTATGCGGAATACGGTTTATAAATTAGAACTTAACAACAGGATTGGCCTCTGCCTCGACCGGCGCATCAAACATGTCGGCCTTGGGGAAGGTTGCGCTGAACATTGAGGCAACAATGTTGCTCGGGAACTGCTCACGGGCATTGTCATAAGCCATAACGCAATCGTTGTAGCTCATGCGTGCATATGAAAGCTTGTTCTCGGTCTCGGCAAGCTGCTGCTGCAAATCGAGGAAGTTCTCATTTGCCTTGAGCTCGGGGTACTGCTCGGCCACGGCAAAGAGCTGGCGCAGAGCGCCGGTGAGGACATTCTCGGTCTCGATTTGCTCGGCAGTGGTTGTAGCTTTAACTGCGGCATTACGGGCGAGCATAACGCGCTCAAATGCTTCCTTCTCGTGCGCGGCGTAGCCTTTTACGGTTTCTACGAGGTTGGGAATAAGGTCATGACGGCGCTGCAGCTGAACATCAATCTGCGCCCAAGCATTGCGCACACGGTTCTTGATCTGAACCAAATTGTTATAGATAACAGCAACGGCTATCGCAAGCAAAACGATAATTACCAAAAGTACAATTAACCAAACAGGCATACAATCACTCCTCTACGTCAGGATGCCATTTACAATAGTGTACCCGCTCTTGGCAAGTTATACGGTCATATCAAAAGTGATAGCCATTTCGCGGGCCGGTTTTTTCTGAATACACATATTCTTCATGCCTGGCATCGTTGGCCAAGCATGAACGCTTATACCAAGCGACCCTTGCAGTGGTCAATGGCATGCTGAACAATCTGGGCTTCCCAGTCGCGAAGACGAACCTCGCGCTGGAGGAGATTACCGTCTACAAGCTCTTCGTAAATAACCTTGACGTCAAAGAAGCGGGTGACCTCAGAATCCTTGTCGAGCGAAAGGCAGGTCTCGGTCGCCTTGTAAGGACGCATGGCGCTCTTGATACGGGGGTTGTACATGACGCGCGGAGTCTCGTTGTCGTCATAGACAATGATGGCCTTGTTCACGCCAATTTGGTTGGCAGCCAGGCATGCGCAGCTCTCCTGTGCAGCCATGGTGTCGAGAAGGTCTTGCGCAACTTCGGCATCCTCAGGCGTAGCAGGCTCAGCAGGTTGTTTTAAGAACTCCTCGTCCTTAATTATTTCTTTAATCATTGCAATAGCTCCTTGTAGGCACATATAAGAATGCGGACATGGCATATTTTCATTGGCAAAACATGCTGCCGCACATCATACGCCATTCACCGCTCAAAATGAGCCGCAAAACGCAGTCACAAAGAATCTGTTCACCAAATAATCTGCAATTTTGAGCGCAATCGTACGGGAGGCTCTTTAAATACAAGCCTCATCTGCGCCGGTAATGCGGAGCTTTGTCTCGTAGAATGCTTTGAGCGCTTTGATGCCCCAGGCTGTGTCGCGCGAGCCGCAGGTTTCATAAGAGCTGTGCATGGCGAGCTGAGGCATGCCAATATCAACAGCATGGAGACTTACCTGGGTATTCGAGAGATTCCCAAGCGTGGACCCGCCTGCAGAATCGCTGCGGTTCGCAAAGGACTGTACCGGCACGCCCGCGCGCTCGCATATCCCGCGAAAAACCGCGCGGCTAAAAGCGTCGGTAGTATATTTTTGGTTGGCCGATTCTTTAATAACAATGCCGCCGTTTAGCTGTGAGCAGTTTACATCATCTGTTTTATCAGGATGATTGGGATGCACCGCATGGGCGTTATCGCAGCTCACGAGGAATGATTGCGCCACTGCCCGGTGGTAGTCCTCGGTGTTTTTGCCAAGCGCCGCATAGAGGCGCACCAGTGTGTCATGAAGCAAGGTAGACATAGCGCCTTGCTTGGTGTTAGAGCCCACTTCTTCATTATCAAAGCATGCATAAACCATAATGCAGGCAGGGTTTTGTGCCTGTAAGAACCCTTCGAGCGAAGCAAAAGCGCACTGCAGGTCATCGAGCTTAGGCGCCGAGACAAACTCCTGCTTCCATCCCCAGATACGCGGCTCAACCCGGTTTACCAAGAAGAGATCAAACCCCAAAATATCTTCAGGTTTGCATCCGGCTTTTTGAGCGAGCATCTCGGCAAAACCGCCTTGTTTTAACGCTCCGGCCGAGAAAAGCGGACAGAGGTCAACCTGCCTGTTAAACTTGTATCCGTCATTGACTTCGCGGTTAAAGTGGATGGCAATGCTCGGGATGATGAGCAGGTCTTCCTTTGGGTCAATGAGCTTGCTCTGAATGCGATCGCCATTGCGAACCAAAACACGGCCGGCCAAGGATAACGGCCGGTCAAACCACGTGCTGTCTATCATACCGCCATAAGCCTCAACATCAAGGCGAATATAATCCTGGGGTCCTTCGAGCTCAGGAACACTTTTGACCTTATAGGTAGGCGAATCGCAGTGCGACGCCGCAATCTGAAAATGCGGGTTCTCGAGATCCATTCCAACTTTAAAGGCAATAACGCTTGAATTATTGCGCGTGGTATAGTAGCTGCCACCGGGTGTAATGCCCCAGCTTGCAGATTCCGGCAAATACTCAAATCCCGCTTTATCAAGGCGGGTTCTGATTTCTTTGTTCGCATGGAATACAGAAGGTGCGCTCTTAATAAACTCAATAAGCTGCTGCGACACGGCGAGGTCCTCGGCGGTAGGAAGCTCCGCGCAGTTAGGCTCTGCCGAATCTTTTGTTTTAGTGTTTTCGCTCATCTTTTGCCCCCTGTCAAACACCCTGTCACTTATTTATATACAACAGTTTAGCGCATTGGGGGATTTGTAACTAGCATTTTCGAAAGAATGTAATATACTTACCGTTTGGACTTCCTGTAAGCTTCTCGCGCGAATATTGGGGAGGGGTGCAGCCTGTGATTGAGATTTACAAAACAAATGATGACGGTGTTACCAAAAAGGTCTTTGCCCCAGAACCCGGTGCATGGGTGAGCGTTGTTGCTCCCAATGACGGCCAGCGCGCATGGCTCAAAACAAAGTCGGGCATTGTTGCCGAGTTTGTCGCCGCAGCTCTCGACGATGAAGAAACTTCACATATTGACTATGATGACGACACCTGCCAGATACTGGTCATTGTGGACTGCCCCATGATAGAAGACGAGAAGGACCTTGAAGACCCAACCCTGCGTCAATATGACACGCACCCAATCTCGATCATCTTTGTGCCCGAGAAAGAAATCATTGTTACGGTAAGTCTCCAGGCTAACGAGATTCTTAAAGACTTTGCTGCCGGTAAGGTTCGCCAAATGAACACCGCCACGCGCACACAGTTTTTACTGCAGGTATTGATGCGTGTTGCCCAGCAGTACCAAAAGTATCTTTTGAGCATTAAGCGCCAGTTTAACCGCACCGAGAAAGTCCTGCACGAGACCCTGCGCAACGACGAGCTCATCAAGATGCTCGGACTCGAAAAATCACTCGTGTATTTCTCGACCTCGCTCAAAGCTGATGAATCGATGCTTGCAAAAATCAACATCGGAAGAACCATTAAGCTTACTGATGAAGACCGGGAACTTCTCGACGACGTAGTCATTGAGACACGCCAGGCTATTGAGATGGCCCAGATTTATACAAACATTTTGAACGGTACCATGGACGCATTTGGCAGCGTTATCAATAACAACCTCAGTCTCGCCATGCGTAAACTTACCATTATCACCATCGTTTTGGCAGTCCCGACCATCATCTTCAGCTTCTACGGCATGAACGTAGGCCTGCCCCTCGACGCAAGCTGGATCTTCCCCTTTATACTGGCAGTTGTAATGAGCATAGCCGTAGTATTGGTATTCACCAAGAGCAACCTATTCAAGTGAGTCAGGGGACAGGTTATTTGACTCGCTTATTTTCCCTGATTCACTCAGAAACTGTTTCTGCGCACAGAAATTCACTTATATATACCTAATTAATCCAATTAATTAGGTTTCTGAGCTGTGCCAGAATTTCTTGCTAAGAAGGATGCCCAGGTTAGAAGTGTGTGATTGTTAACTAGTAATCAAATATGCAATGAAATCACCTAATTAATTGGATTAATTTGGCGTGCAAAGGGTAATTTCTGTGCGCAAAGGTAGTTCTCGGACAATCGGTCCGCTCTTTTAACCGTTATAGGGCGGAAGTTTCTTAAGCGCTGCCGCGTATCCGCCGGGTCCGTATTTTAAGCAGCGCGCAACCCTTGCTACCGTAGTAGCCGAGGCACCCGTGAGATCCTGAATGCGCACATAAGATATCCCCGCATCAAGCATGCGAGCAACTTCGAGCCGCTGCGACAAGTCTTCAAGTTCCCGGGGCGTACAAAGATCCAGCAAGAAGTTCTCTATGTCCTGAGCATTGTCTAAACTAAGCAAAGAATTCACAAGATTCTCCCGTCCCGGAGCGTAAGATTCTTTGCGTTCAATAGCCATAGAACAACCTTCCTATGAAAGCCGGATGATTTCTGCAATACAATACTATCGCACACTAGAGTACTATAGTAAAGCCCCATAATCCAGCAACACAGAAACCATAGGCTATCGGGAATCAAAAGAAAAAGGTCAGGAATTTTCCCAGGGGTGGAAAAGGAAGAGACACAACACTTGTTTAGGCTCGCGGATGTTCTCTATCTGCTTCAAATACAAGGATGGCATTGTAAACGATTAGTGCTAGAGCTATACTCTGTTTCGCCATGTGTTTTGCAGGTGCGTGGGGTGTCCGGCCTGAGGCATTAACTTAATATCTTGCACACTTTTGTGTTTTTGTCCAGAGTTGTGTAGGAACAATCTGCGGTAATATTCGTATACGAAAGTGAGGTTTAGTTATGGCCGAGGTGTTTGTGCACCCCAGGATCCATGAGCGATATCCGGAGCTTATGGATTCTGATGTTCTGTTTGCTTGGGAAAACTCAATTGTTCATTGTCAGGGGCTTGATGTTAACACAGATACTTATGTAGCCATTGGTATTAATAAGCACGGGTTATTAATCGAGATGGTTACTATCGCTTCAGAAAACGGTGATTGTTTAATTTATCATATTATGACACCTCCGACAAAGAAAGTCCTAATCAAGCTTGGCATACAGAAGGAGGAAGTAATGAATCGCAAAGAACTTAATGAAAAATTTGGCGTAACCGAGGAACAGCTTGATGCCCGGGCAGAGGAATATGAAAACGATACGTGGGATGCAACACATCTCGGTAAACCCGTTATGGGCAGACTATCAATCGCAGATGAAGAAGTACGCCCGGTAACATTCAGGTTACCCGTTTCAAAGATCATCGCACTTGATGACCGAGCAGACAAAAACAACCGCACTCGTTCAGATGAGCTGCGCGCCATAATAGACCAATACCTGGCAACAGCCTAAACAAACGCACCCCCCCAAAGTCTCCGCATCTCCCTTTCCCTTCCAGTAAGATTTCCCCCAAGAACATTGCCCACGAAGGGATATTCAAGCAGATCCGACCTTGGTTTTAAGATTTTTAAAAACCTAAGGGGGCGCGGCCTAATATTTTGTTCGGAGCGTTTTTATAAGGCAATAGCGACGAACACAATATTAGACCGCGCCCCCTTAGGTTTTTAAAAATCTTAAAACCAAGTAGGCCGCAAATGTTCCCGGAGTTAGCTTTCGATGCCAAGCTGGAGTGCACGCTCGTTTGGCTCAAGCAGGTGCTGCTTGCGAGGTGGCACGCACTTTGCAAGAGCTGCCGAGAGCGTCTCGCGCTCGCAGAAATGAGTGCATTCCCAAAGCTTACCGGCGAGAATGATGTTCGCAAGACCCTTAAGGTCGTTCTTTTCGGCAAGCTCGGTTGCGGGAATTGCGTAGACCGTGATGCCGGGATTCGCAAGGCTTGCTGCATCTGGGATGTTGGGCACCATGGTTGAGTCGGCAATAATAAAACCACCCGGAACAACGGTGTCTACAAATTTATCAAGTGACGGCTGGTTCATGGCAACAAGCACGTTGGGGTCAAGAACAAGCGGGCTGCCAATGGGCTCGGTGGCAACGGTGACCGAGCAGTTCGCGGTACCGCCGCGCATCTCGGGGCCGTAACTGGGAAGCCATGAGACCTCGCGGTCTTCTATAAGTCCGGCGTAAGCAATGAGCTTACCGGCAAAAAGAATGCCTTGTCCGCCAAAACCGGCGAGCACTATACGAGTGGATGCCATGGTTATTTGCTCCCTTCGTTTGCTGCGGGCGGTTGTGCAATGGGGCAGCCTTCTGCACGCTTGGCTGCGGCTCCGTAGATGTCCTGGAAGCCGTCAGCCTTAACGTCGCGATATACGCCAAGCGGGTAGTAGGGCAGCATGTTCTCGCGCATCCATTCAAATGCCTTTTGCGGAGTCATGCCCCAGTTGGTTGGGCAGGTTGAGACAACCTCGATGATGGAGTATCCAATACCTTCTATCTGGCACTCAAATGCCTTCTTAAGAGCACGCTTGGCATTGCGGATGCTCTTGGGCGAGTCAACGCAAACACGCTCGGCATAAGCAACGCCGTCAAGTGTCGAGAGGAGCTCGCAAATACGCACGGGGAAGCCGGCGGTATGTACGTCGCGGCCGTAAGGGCTCGTTTGGGTGACCTGGTTGGGAAGGCTCGTGGGGGCCATTTGTCCGCCGGTCATGCCGTAAATGGCATTGTTAATAAAGATAATGGTGATCTTCTCGCCGCGGGTAGCTGCGTGAACGGTCTCGGCCATACCAATTGAGGCAAGGTCGCCGTCGCCCTGGTAGGCAAATACAACCTTATCTGGGTGTACGCGCTTAATGCCGGTGGCAACCGCCGGTGAACGGCCGTGAGCGGCCTCAACCATGTCGCAGCCAAAGAAGTCATATGACATAACCGAGCAGCCAACAGGAGCGACGCCAATGGTCTTCCCTTCAATGTCGAGCTCGTCGAGAACCTCGGCCACGAGGCGGTTCATGATGCCGTGGGGGCAGCCCGGGCAATAGTTGGTAACAACCGGCAGCAAGGCGTGCGGCCTGGTTTTGACAATCTTTTCGCCCTCGGCAAGCTCAATGATTTCTTCTGAGCGGGCGGGAATAACAGGCACGTTTTCTGCACGTGCAGTCAGGTCTTTTTCTATCATAGTAATCGCCGCCCTTCCTTATGCCTCGTCCGAATTTTTGCAGGTACAGCAGCAACCGCCAAGGCCCTTCTCGGCAGCAATGCGCTCGATCTGGGCGAGAACCTCGGCTGGTGTGGGGATAATGCCGCCTGTGCGGCCAAAGAACTCAACGGGAGCGCGTCCGTTCACCGCGAGGCGAACGTCGTCGACCATTTGTCCCATGTTCATCTCAACCGAGAGATACGCGCGTGCCGTGTCAAACGTGGTGGCAAGGGTGTCAACAGGGAATGGCCAAAGCGTAATGGGACGCACGAGACCTGCGCGAATGCCCTTTTCGCGAGCCGTAACAACGGCGCTGTGGGCAATACGGGCGCTTGCACCAAAGGCCACAAGCACAATCTCGGCGTCTTCGCAAAGGAAGGTCTCGGCGCGCTGCTCGGTGGCCTTGATGATCTCATAGCGCTTAAAGCGCTCAACGTTCTTTTCTTCGAGCTTTGATGCGACGAGATAAAGCGAGTTGGCAACATTATGGAAGCGCTCGCCGCCGTGTCCGCAGGTTGCCCAGGGTTTCTCGGGCAGGGTTGCGGGGTCAATGGGCTCGGGCATAACAACCGGCTCCATCATTTGGCCAAGCATACCATCGGCGAGAATCATGACGGGGGTACGGTATTTATCTGCGACGTTAAAGGCGTCATACACGCAGTTGGCCATTTCCTGGACGGTGCTCGGAGCAAAGACCGGCATAAAGAAGTCGCCGTGTCCGAGTGCGCGGGTGGCCTGCCAGTAGTCGCTCTGCGACGGCTGAATGCTGCCCAAGCCGGGGCCGCCACGCTGGACGTTAATGATAACGCAGGGGAGATCTGCGCCTGCGATATAGCTCACGCCCTCGCCCTTGAGCGAGATGCCCGGGCTCGAGCTACTGGTCATAGCACGTGCGCCGGCTGCGGCTGCGCCATAAACCATGTTAATGGCTGCGACTTCGCTCTCGGCCTGCAGGTAGGTGCCTCCCTCTTTGGGAAGACGCTTGCTCATGTAGGCAGCGAGCTCGGTCTGAGGCGTAATGGGGTAGCCAAAGAAGAAGCGGCACCCTGCACGCAAGGCCGCCTCGGCCAGAGCCTCATTACCCTTCATCAAAACTTTATTTGTTGCCATCTATCTCACCACCGTAATAGCGACGTCGGGACACATGACATAGCAGGTTGAGCACCCTGTGCACTGAGACTTGTTAGCCTCGGGCAAATGCGCGGGGTGGTAACCTTTGGCCGTTATGCGGCTATGGTCAAGCTCAATGATGCCCTGAGGACACACATCAACGCAGAGACCGCAGCCTTTGCAAAAGCGGTCATCTACCACAATTCGTGGCATGATTGGCCTCCCTCTCTACTCGATACTCCTGTGACAGGAGGTTTCCCGGCATGACACGTATCACAAGCCCGCGCGACACAGAACAAGCCGCACGACTACTCTGCAATATCGTAATCTCGTATCATGGATCTAAATAGCAACTTTTGTAATGCTCTTAACAACAAATCAATAAACATGAGGATATAAACACAAACCGTCACATTCCAACGGCAAAAATCATAGTATGAACGGCAAAGTGAAATTGAGCACAGAAAATGAGTCATGTTATAAAGGCTCAAGAATAGCTGACCCGAGAAGCAAAGAGACAGAGCTGTGGAAATTATGCCGATATACGAAACTAATCCTGGTAAACATGAAGATATGCGAAATCTACCCTGGTAAAAATGCCGCTTGGTTATTGCTTTTGGCTGCTTGTTTTTGGCTGTTAGTTTTCACACTTTGTTTCTTATTTTATTCCCAGGGTGTTTTGACGAGCTGTTCTATATAGACACAGGGGGCGTCTTGTTTGCCGAGAAGCCCTTGGGGTTCCGAGGAGCGCAACAGTGCAGGGATGCAATGGGCGATGATGGGCACTCCCAGTATCTGCCGGACTTCCCGTGCGAACTCGAACCCATGTTCGATGTGTTCCCACTCGGATTCTGTTCGTAAGTGTGAAACGTTGATAATACCTGAAGCCGCAAGGCCGCAAGCTGCCTCAATCTCACGGAGAATAACAGCAGCTTCCTCAGGCTCTTGTGTGAGCGATCTGTAAGCATTCACCAGATAGTGGAGCCGAGCATTGGCCGCGAGAAGGGCTTCCCGGTATCTTCCAAGTGCGGTTGCTCCGGCGTCATCTCCGCCAACGTCAATGATGATTCGCTGGGATTCGGGGTGTGCGCTTGCGACTTCCAGGGCAGCAAAGAGCTCGCCCGTAATGCTGGGTGTGTCAAGAGACGTGTTTGCAAGTACCGGTGTAATGGACCGAATGTTGGCACGCAGTACCTGGTCTTTGTATTCGCTTGATCTGAAATAAGGGTTAACCAAGTCAAGATCTACCAGTGTTGTCGAGAAACCCTCGCTTGCACAGGCGTAGGCTAAATTGAGTGCAAGATTGGTTTTGCCTACGCCGTAGTGCCCGGTGAGAATGATCACGGGGTCCTGAGGTGTAAGAGCGCGAACGAGTTCAGGGTTTTGAAGAGAATACACAAAATCCAAGGCAGTCACCATCAAATCCTTACAGAGTAATAACAGTTGCAAATATGATAACACAAACGGCGCCCTATAACCAAACTTAGGCGCCCGCGTTCAGTGTAACGGAGTTACAGAAAACGAAGTTTTTAGTAAAGGGTAGAAATGAATCGCGCGAGGCGACTCTCAGCCTGCCGCAACCGCAAACGCTTACGCACTACAAAAACTAAAAACTACCATCAACAGTAACAGACTGAGACATAACAACCTCTTTGAGAATCTCAAAGAATAAGAAAAAGGGGCCCTTTACATGGAACAATAGTAATTAATGACAGAGGGGTGACAGAGGGACGGTCCTTGTGTCACCTTTTGGAAACCGGAACAGAAGACCGGGCTGTGTCCCCCTGTTATCCATCACATCCCAACCTCAAACGTTTGTGTTTGGTTGGTAAGGTCAATTTCGAGTTGGAGCTCGGCGATCTTT
This sequence comes from Coriobacteriales bacterium, assembly GCA_017515595.1. Lineage (GTDB taxonomy): Bacteria > Actinomycetota > Coriobacteriia > Coriobacteriales > UMGS124 > RGIG5691. The sequence continues at coordinate 8,908 of JAFWFL010000069.1, read as the reverse complement.
TGAATAACATCCTCGTAATCTGCTTCTGTTTGCGCGATGTCATAATTCGCAAAGCGGTACTCAACCTCTTCACCCGACCTCAAAAGAGCTCCCAAACGCTCTTTGGGAGCACGGTTGCGCATGATGGCAAGACGTGCTTTGGTATTGTTGAGCTGTGCAAGCAAAATGAGCGCTTCATCAAGAGTTATGCCTGCCTTAGGGAGCACATAGGTTGCGTTGAACACATGAAGCGCGTGGCGCAACGTGCGGGTCTGGGCATCAATTCTCTCAATATCGGCGCTTGTTTTGGTGTAGCTGTACAGTGGCGGTTCACTGGGCTCGTCAGCAGTGCGTGTATAGGTTGAACGCTGATTTTCGAGCGCCAAAAGGCGATCTTTTTCGTCCTGAAGTTGCCTGAGCTGTTTATTTGCGCTGGCTGAGGTATATACCGTCAAAACATCCTCCTAACCATGGATATACAAAAACCACGCGTAATTATACCATAAGACCTGTGTAAGTATATCAAGGGTTCCGATATTAAAATATGAGAGCTAAAAGATTGGAAATTCGGTGAGGAATTAAGACAACAACGGGCTTCTCAGCATGAGAATGGGAACCATATATTATCGATGTATTGGAAATCGACATTCTGATTAAAGTGATTGGCTTGTTCCCACATGATATAATAACAAGCAAGTTGCTATAAGAGAGTTCACAAGGACAACCGGACCGGAAGAAGGTAGAGTATGGCAAGCTTCGACAAATTGACCCCTGAGCAGATGGAAAAGGCAAAGGCGTGCAAGAACTCTGATGAACTGATCGCGCTCGCCGAATCCGAGGGCATCGAACTTACCGATAACCAACTCGACGCCATCGCAGGCGGCTCGTGGTATAGCTGTATGAACGAAACATGGTAACATGCGGTTCGAATACAGTTGCATAAGGAAGCGATAATTTATTGTGTACAGGGGTCAGGTTATTGCTCAATTTGAAAGATGACTCCTGGTAGTCAAACCGTACCAGGGGCAAATTGAGCAATAACCTGACCCCTGTACACAATAAATTATCGCTTCCCAAAAATGACGCGGCGATCGCAATAAGCAACAGTCGCGTCGGATGTTTCTTAATATGTTTTGGCAAGAAGGTACTGTTGATACCCGGCGATGGGTCTGCTGCTGTGCGCGTTATTGCAGTGGGGAGAGGGAACCATGACCAGACGCACACTTATGCAACGCGACCGGGAGCTGGTTGACTTTGAAGTCGATCCGGTGACGGGCGAGGCTCGCATTATTGATATAGCGAGCGATAACCTGGCTGCTTTTTTAGGACTGGCACGGGAAAACAGAAATCAGGTATTGACGACGCTCATGAGGAGGCGTGCCTTGTCGCCCTTGCGCAAGGACAAGGATGATGTCCTTGCGGCTTTTGGAGCAAAGTCATCTGTTGATCTTGCGCTCATGGGGCATGGCCTCTCTCTTTCCGACCAGTTCTGGTACCGTGCTCCCGGTTCTTCTGAACGCTGGAAGGACGTGAACTTTTTCGACAACGCATGGGACCCTGGCTTTGGCGTGGCGGTCCTTTTGGGTGATTACGCCCGCCTGGCGACCTGTTCGCCTGATGTTCCCGAAGTCACGACGCCCGGTCACGCCATAAAAGCGTGGGAGCGCAACAGTGACGGCATCTACCTTGTTAAGGCAGCCGAATACCCTGATGGCGTCGAGCTTGTGGGAGCCAAGTTGGGATTTGATCTATGTTCGTTACTCTTTGGCGAAGATTACTGCGTTCCCTTGGATGTGGCGGAGCGCTATGGCAGGCCCTGCTCAATCAGCCCACTCATGTTGGATGGTGACGAGGAACTCGCTGACGGGAATAGGCTCTGCGCGATGACAGATATGTGGGAGAGCGCCGGCCTGAGCAAGGGGGGTATCACGGCGGAGGCATGCGACGCCCTCGTTGATGCCTATATGGCAATCGGAGCTGCGGATGCTTCAGCGCACGTGGCCAGAAGGGCATGCTTTTCCTACCTTTCGTTGCTTTTGGATTTCAACCCGGGCAACTTTGGTGTCGTGCGCAAGATCGATTCAGATGTGTGGCGCGTGGCACCCATCTTTGATTACGACGGCGCTTTCGGTTTCCCGTTCAAAGGCGTTTCAATTTCGTATTTATGCGAGAACCCCTCTTTTGTTGAACTGTTTTGCGCCCATCGCTTCTCCTTCCTCAAGTCATCTTGGGACTGGTCATGGTGGGACTTGCGAGCACTTGATAACTTCGAGGACGCCATCATGGAGGCATACGCTTCCTGCTTGAATCTGCCACCGGTTTTCGCAGAGCTTATTGCCCATCTGTTTTGTGCGCAGTGCGATTACGTGAACAAGGTTGCGTCGGGCGAACCTATCCGGTTTTCTCGGTAGCTTGTTTTACAACGTTGTAGGCGCCGTTGTAGATTTCCTGGGTGTTGTTTGCGCAAATCGCATCACACATTGTGGTTATCAGCGTGCGGTTCTGTTGGAAGTTGTCTATCATGCCGAGAATCTCAGATGTTTCCCGCAGTTCATAAGTCCCGTCACCCAGCTCGGCAGCTCGAATGGCACCCCAGGCTTCGTGTCCGCCAACCCGACGTAGCATAAGCTTGGGAACCGGGTAAAATGCAAGTTCGCTGGGCTTTGTGACAAGAACATCGCAGATGCGCATGAACAGATTGGTGGTATACACCGCGCTAAAAATGTCGCTGTCATAAAACGCATGGATTCCCTCGAGCGGCGTGTCGCTCAGTGTCTGCTGCACAAGTTTCTCGGCACTCTCAAAATCATTTTGATAGTACCGAACAGCAGAATCAGGAATACTGCCGAGAAGTTCTTGCAGCGTTTCTTGATGATCTCCCACATTCAACATGAGAACAGCCTCACGTTTGTTCACATACGACACAAGGTGCTCAATAATCGCCTTATACATACCAACCTGAGCTCCCGCTCCGCCAAGTGTTAACAGATAGCGAACAGGTTCCCCAGAAAGAAGCCGCTCTTTGCGAGCATCACAATCAGCGGGAATATTTACCACAAGCTCATGATCTATATAGTGTCCCGAACAAATACAGGTACCTTCCGGCATTGGCTTTAAAACCTCGGCACCTGCCATCCCACGCAGCGTTTGATACCCAAGCGTAGCGCCCGGTGTCTGCACCATATGAGTTGAACCCTCAGCTAAGTGCAGTGCCATAGGCCAGTTATCAGGGATCGCATTGACTACGTTGGTAAGCCCCGCATGAATAGCGCCCTGAGCCGGCCATACATGAGTCGCAATAAAAGGTATATCCTTGGGTAAGTCACCATAAACCGAGACAAACAGCTCGGCATTCTTTTGATCTGAAGCGTTATAGTCAAGCATACGGAACCCCTCAGAATTCAGAGGCTCCCAATACAGCCGGTTAAAGAGCTCAACCTTCTGGCTCAGCCGAGACCCCATGGAATACAGCTTGTTTTGATATGCAATAACCTTTGAGCACGTAGTCCCGTCAAACCCGCACAAATCAAACCAATAAGGGGTATACCCAAGCGCATGCGCCGCACTCGCAAAAGCCATGGCAATTCGGTAATGCCCAAACCCCATACGAATATTCCCAATGACCAGTGGTTTCCCGCAACCGTGTATCTTAGCATCCCGTACAATATCAAACTTCTGATCTTTTTGCGCGGTTTCTGTTGTTCCGCCTGCAAGCCTGAGCCTCCGTACCCCAAAACAAGACCCAATAACCGGAGGAATATCTGCCTCCAGGTGATACGCAACTCCGGAATCATCTCCAAATTTCTTTATGTACTTCTCTTTTGAAGCACACGCCTTCCGGTACGCCTTTGGCGAGACAGGATTTCCAAAAATGTATTTGCTGCGATCCTGAATATCCTCGTACGCGCTATTTACCATGCGAAATCCTTTCTCTGTTTCCCATCAAGGCGAAATATTATCTGTCTCAATTGTACTGTTTATTCTTGGACATTTCTCCGCCATTGCGATAGTATGTACATAAAACAGTTTTTATTGGTCCTGTTTACAAAGGAGCGTGTGATGCAACCGCAAAACGAGTCTTCCGTCGCCAGTAAAACTCCAAAACTTGCCTCAAATAAAATTTTATGGCTGTTTGCTGTGGGGCAGCTGGGGTGGGCAATGCTTTCGGGCATTATTACCAACTGGCTTGTATATTACTATCAGCCCGGCCAGGACTTTTTGAGCAAAGGCCAGCAGCTTTTTGTGACACAAGGCGCGGTTGTTCTCGGCCTTACCATCATTGGAATTATTACTGCTTCAGGCCGAATATTTGATGCGGTTACTGACCCGCTCATTGGCTCGCTTTCTGACCGTTGCAAGCACAAGCTGGGCAGGCGCATTCCCTTTATGCGCTATACCGCGGTACCGTTTGCCGTGGTCACAGCGCTGGTGTTCTTCTCGCCGGTAGAGGGCGTGAGCTGGGTTAACAATCTCTTTCTTGCGGTAATGGTGCTTTTGTTCTACTTGTGCATGACCTGCTATTGCACGCCGTTTAACGCATTGATTCCTGAGCTTGGCCGCACGCAAAAGCTCCGCATTAACGTCAGCACGTTTATCTCGACCACGTATTTTTTGGGAACGGCTTTTGCATATGTGGTTCCCAACCTTGCGGGCATGTTCGAGACAAGTGTGGGCGTGGCCTGGAGCTTTAGGATTGCCATTGGCATTCTCGCCGTGCTTGCAATGATTTGCATGCTTATTCCCACCTTTGTCATCAAGGAGAAGGAGTATGCCAACACCACGCCGTCAACGTCTCCAGCCATCACGAGTTTGGGTAAAACCTTTAAGAACAAGGAATTCCGCACGTTTGTTGCCTCTGACGTGCTCTATTGGATTGCTCTCACCATGTTCCAAACCGGTTTGCCCTACTATATTACCGAGCTCATGAATCTTGATGATGACTATACCTTCCTGCTGTTTGTGCTCATGAGCGGCGTGAGTTTTGCATTTTACCCGCTTGTCAACATCCTCGCGAAGCGTATTGGCAAAAAGCCCCTCATCGTGTTTGCCTTCATCTTCTTCGCAGCGACTTTTGCCCTTACCACCTGCGTTGGAAAGTTTGGATTACCCGGTCTTGTGTGGGGTATTATCATTGGAGTACTTGCTGCGATACCCATGGCGATCCTTGGTATTCTGCCGCAGGCCGTTGTAGCCGACATTGCCGAGGCTGATGCCTTTACCACCGGCGAAAAGCGTGAAGGCATGTTCTATGCAGCACGTACCTTTGCGTTTAAGCTCGGACAAAGTATATCGCTTTTGTCGTTTACCTCGGTGAGCCTCATTGGAGGCATGGCGAGCCAGGCGGGCGGGCCAATTGATATTCCGGGCGACTTGGGTCTGAGAATAACCGCTGCCATCGCAGCAGTATTCTGCCTGGCAGGCGGCATTGTGTTTATGCGCTATCACGAGAAGAACGTTCTGAAGGTCAACGAACAGGCAGAAGAGCTCTAATATGATTGGCTTACAGGAGATCGCTCTCAATAATTGCCAAATTGATTACCACACCGGGCAACATTCTCAGGAGGAGCGCCACTCGCATACTCTTGAGCTGCAAAATGAGGGTTTTGCATTACCGCTCCGTGAGGAACAGGAGCAAGAAGATGACGCGCTCGCTGTTTTTAAAACTCAGGACAGTGCCCTGGAACTCACCGGTAATGTCATGTTTGGGTGTAAGCACCAAGAGTATGAGAAGCTCTCGTATTTTGCGCTCGAAGTTGTGTGCACCGCAAAAGAAGACCTATGGCTTGATAACAGCCTCATTGAACTTGCCCACAAATATGAGCCTGATGAGCGGATTCTCCTCAACGGTTATCAGTCTTGGACTGATACCGTTGAGCTCAGCCCGCGTGATAGAATGCGCGGTCTTTGGGGCGTACCAAAATATCTCATAACAAAATATGCACTCGACGGCGGAGGCGATTACCGCTTTTACGAGTACTCCTATGAGCGCGGCAAACTGCATGGGTATACCTACGCGACTCTGCGCTTTGAAGACGTAGGCCGCGCAGGCGCAGAACAGGTTGTTTTAATCGCTTCTCTTGACGAGAATACCGGCTTTACCCGTATCCAAACAAACACCAAGGCGCAAAAAGCTGTTCTCAACAAAGAGTGTCCGCAGCGCTGCATTCAAGCAGGCGAGGAGTGTTTGCTTGGAAGGTTTCTGGTAGTGCGCGCCGGCAGCAGGGAAGCCGCGTATGATTTTTGGTTTGACATGAGCGGCATCAAGCCAAGAAAAGCTCCGTTGACCATAGGATACACAAGCTGGTACCGGCATTATGAAAATATAGAAGAAGCCAAGGTTCTTGCTGATCTCAAATCTGTAGCACATGTTTTGGAAGACATGGACGCAAACCCCCGGCTCGCAAAGCTTTTCCAAATTGATGACGGATACACCAAGGTTGGTGATTGGCTCAACGTCAATACGCAAAAGTTCCCCCATGGCCTTCAGCCTATTGCACAAGAAATCATTTCATATGGTTTTGTGCCGGGTCTTTGGGTGGCACCGTTTATTTGTGAAACAAACTCAGACCTCGCGATCCAGCATCCAGATTGGCTTCTCAGAGAAGCCAATGGCAATACGGTGACTACCGGCCCTCAGTGGAGCGGCGGCCTCGCGCTTGATACCTTGAATCCTCAGGTGCGCAGCTATATAACCCAGGTGCTCCACACTATGACGCACGAGTGGGGTTTTATGCTTCTCAAGTGCGACTTTTTGTTTGCGGCCTGCATGTTGGCTCATGGAGGTCTGAACCGCGGAGAACTTATGGCCAATGCGATGGATCTCATAAGAGACGCAGTTGGCGATGACGTGGCAATTCTCGCATGCGGCGTGCCTTTAGCGAGCGTTTTTGGCAAGGCAGAGTACTGCCGCATTGGCTGTGACGTGGGACTTGATTGGAATGATAAGTTTTTCATGCGTCTTTTGCACCGTGAGCGTGTGAGTACCAAGAACAGCCTCGCAAACACTTATTTCCGGGCTCCGCTCAACGGACGGGCTTTTGCGAACGACCCTGATGTCTTTTTCCTTCGCGAAGATGTAAAGCTTATACCCCAGCAAAGATGGGCTCTTCTCGAGGCAGCCGTGGCTCAGGGAGGTATACTATTAACAAGCGACAACATGGATTCGTGGACGCCTTTGGCCCGCGGATATTACCGTGCAGCGCTTTTGACATTTGCTCAAAAAGCAACGGAGTAATGGTATGAACGTACAAGATATACCTGCCTGTTTTGAGGTATTTTCGCCCGGCCGGGCGGAAATTTGCGGCAACCACACAGACCACGAGGGCGGCCATGTAGTAGCCGCCGCACTTGATGCAGGCATAAAAGCCCGGGTGGTGCTCCATAACTCGCAAGATTTGCAAAAGACCGTGCTCATCAAAAGCGAAGGATTTGAGAACATTTCTCTCAATCTTGATGAACCCGGCGCCTTTGAACCAAGGGAATCCGAGTACGGCACAACAATATCTCTTGTAAGAGGCATGCTTGCTCTCATGAAAAACGTATGCCGCCCGTATAGCGGCTTTACCGTCACCTGCGAGAGCAGTATTCCCGCAGGCGGAGGCCTTTCTTCTTCAGCCGCGTTCGAACTCATGATAGGCGTCATTCTCAACCATGCTTTTGCCGAGAAACCCTTGGAGCCTTCCGAGCTTGCGATCTTGGCTCGTGAGGTAGAAGAGTGGTATTTTGGTAAGCCCTGCGGTCTTATGGACCAGCTTGCCATAGCTCACGGCGGCTTTGTGGCTATGGATTTTGCCGATGCCGCCCATCCCCAAGTCGAGTCTCTTAACATAGATTTTGGATCAATGGGCCTGGCGCATTGCCTTATAGATACTCATAGCGACCACAGCGCGTGTACAGAAGAATACAATCTTGTCCCGCGTGAGATGCAGGATGTCGCGCAGATGTTTGGAAAGACCCGCTTATGCGAGGTCACAAAGAGCGAGGTCATGGCACAGGCGCAAAGAATCTGCCGGGAGTTGGGGGAGCGGGCTTTTTTGAGAGCGCTCCACTTTTACCGGGAAGAAGCGCTGACACAAAAGCGTATAGATGCGCTGACCAAGCAGGACGCCCAGGCATTTTGCACCCTCACAAGGGAAAGCAACGCCTCGAGCGCCATGCTCCTGCAAAACGTGTGGGTCTCGGGTAAGTACCAGCCCGCAATGGCAGCACTTGCCCACGCACAAGACCTTCTCGACAGTTATGCGCTACAAAACACGAGCTGTCTGCGAGGCGCAGCACGCATTCACGGCGGTGGCTTTGGCGGCAGTATCCAGGCATTTGTTCCGATACAACACCAAGAGGAGTTTAAGCAGGCCATGGACAGCTTTTTGGGCGAGGGCAGCTGCAATGTGTTTGGTTTGGGCATGCCGGGAGCAAGAGTTACGGTAAAGGACTAAGCATGAATACCACAGATGACGTAACAGCATACAGCGCCGAGCAGGCAAAACAAAGTATTCTTGCGCTTGTGGCATATGCTTTGCAAAAAGAGATTATTGAGAAGCAAGATACCGTATGGGCCGTTAATACCCTCTGGGCTCTTTTGGGAGAACCGGGTTATACATGGAGTGAGAATGAACTTGAGGCGCTGCTGCAACAAGAGCAGCTCACGCCGCCTCTGCTCGAACAGCTGTTTTCTCAATTTCAGGTTGTCGCAACACATAACGGCGTAACCATTCCGGCCAACGAGGATGGCACAGCTCTGAGCTCTTATATTATGGGAGCTCTCATGCCGCGTCCGTCCTGGGTTGCACAGCACTTTTGGCAGCTCATGCATGCAGATAGCTCGCCGGACATCGCGAGCAAACAGGCCACCGACTGGTTTTACAAGCTCAGCTGCGACTGCGATTATGTGAGGCTCAATGCAATCCGGCGCGATGTCAAATGGACGGTT
>JAFWFL010000008.1 GCA_017515595.1 Coriobacteriales bacterium | reverse complement strand
CAAACCACCGTCCCCTGCCATATTCAAGAACCGTCCCCCTGTCACCAATACGCCCCCGGGAGCGGAGAACTCCTGGGGGCGTTTTTAGTGCGATATAAAGTCAGACGTTAATTGACTGAAGTCTCTTCATACGCTTTAAATGCAGATTCAGCATTTAAGATTGCTGCGTCATGATCAAGGCAACGGGTAAAAGCGCGTTCACGGGCCCGGGCATTTTTCATTTCAAACTGAGCTTGCTCGAGCTCAAGCATTTCTTTGCGGTGCTGAGCATGCAAGTGGTTCTCGGCTGCGAGGGCTTGAGCGCGCGGCTCCTTATTGGCAGCTTTAGCGAGCTTGCGCTGAATGGCAGCGTTTTCACGTGCGAGATTATACTGCTCTTGAAGCGCAACAATCTCACTCTCGCGGTCGTAGTCAATTTGCTGCATTCTGGTACGATAATCTTCTTCAAGAAGGTTACGCTCATGGCGTGCCTGTGAAGCGGCTTTGTTTTGAGCTTCTTTTTTAACCTTAGCAGCTTTTTTGTCTGCCGCTTTCATGATCTTAGCTTCATGACCTTTAAGACCACGCTTGGAGTTCCATTCTTCGCGAAGAGAAGCGATTCTAAGGGCATGGTCAGTATCGACTTCGCGAATCCATGTGCTGAACGCATCATGTTCTTTATTACGCTCGGCACGAAGACGATTCTCAAGCTCATGCTCTTTTGCTTTGAGCTCCTGCTCTTTACGGCGGGCAGCTTCAATAGTATCCTGAGCGGCATTAGACCTTTTAAGCTCAAGGTATTCGTTTGTTGCAAGAGCTCTGAGCCTCATTGCCTCTTGCAAAGCGGCTTTGCGTTCATCATCATGGGTATTAAGTTCATGACGTTTTTGCTCTTTCAGAACCTTTAAAGCAATCTTTTGCTCAGACGTTGTTGCACGCATATCGCGAACAGACTGAAGACATTTTCTCCGGGCTTCTGCTGCGCTACCTCGTGCAATATTCCATGCTTCATGTCGCTCTGCAAATTCACCGGCAGCTTGCATGTTTTGTAAAGCCTGCTCACGAACGTCATTGTCCTCACGCTGGAGACGTTCCATGCGCAACTGATGCTCTATTTTTGCATCCTCTGATCTATGATTTTTGAGAAGTTCACGTTTAGCTTTTTTGAGCGCTTTCTTCTCTTGTGCGGCAGTCGCACGGGCTGCTGCCCAGGCCTCATTCCTCTCTATGGTTGCCATTTCGCGTTCTACGGCAGCATCCCAGCGCTCGCGTGCTCTCTGTTCTCCGGCAATAAGAAATTCATGGCGTAGAGAAGCCTCAAATGCTGCATCCTCAGCGTTTTCCTCGGCATATTGCTTACGCTTTGCGGCCTTTAGATCTTTGAGGGCCGCACGTTTAAGGGCATTGTTAATATTGACCGTATTTTGCGTCTCAGCATCTTGAACCGAATCGACAAAAGGGGCAGTCTCATTATTTGCCATAGAGAATCTCCTTTCTCCGGTAACCGGGAGCTATGGACAAACTAATCGTCGAGTTTCTCGTAAGAAACACTCTCAAGGGGCATGGGCACACTAGCCTCGTCAGGGTCGATTGCCGCAGCCTCGAGGACAGGTGAAATTTCGTCATTGTCATTTTGGGGCAAAAATGCGTTGAGCACAATACCAATGACCGAGCCAACCGCTAAACCAGAAAGCGAAATGACAATATCACCGGCAGATATAACAATGGCGCCGGCGGTGCTGTAAGAAATACCAAGCGAAAGAACCATAATGAGAGCAGCAATAATAATATTGCGGCTGCGGGTTAAATCAACATGGCTTTCTACGAGGTTACGAATGCCAACGGCAGAAATCATGCCGTAAAGGACAAGAGAAACTCCGCCAATAACGCATGCGGGCATAACGGCGATGACAGCGGCAAATTTTGGACAGAATGAGAGAAGAATGGCGAAGCAGGCGGCAATACGTACAACACGAGGATCAAATACCTTGGTAAGAGCCAAAACACCGGTGTTCTCGCCGTACGTTGTGTTGGCAGGAGCGCCAAAGAGCGAAGCAAGAATGGTTGCAAGGCCGTCGCCCAGGAGTGTACGATGAAGACCCGGCTCGGCAATGAAGTTACGGTTGCAAGTAGAGCTAATGGCCGAGATGTCGCCAATATGTTCAATCATAGTAGCAAAAGCAAGCGGCATAATGGTTATGATAGCGGTAATGGCCAAACCACCGTCAAAAGCATCTGTGAAAAGTCCAAATACGGTATTCTCCCAAAGGAAGGGCAAACCAATCCATGGAGCATCGGCAACTTTTGTAAAGTCAACTTCACCCAAAATAGCAGCAAGAATGTAAGCAATAATGACGCCAATGAGGATGGGGATAATGCGAATCATACCGCGACCCCAAATATTGCAAATAATGATGCACAAAATCGCAACAATGGCAACGAACCAGTTTGTAGTGCAGTTTTCTATAGCTGATTGAGCAATGATAAGACCAATGCAAATAACGATGGGACCCGTAACAATGGGCGGGAAGAAACGCATAACCCGCTTTGAGCCAAACGCTTTAAAGAGTGCGGAAAGTAAAATATATAAGAGGCCGGCGCATGCCACACCCAAACAAGCATACGGGAGAAGATCAGCTTCTTTATGAGGAGCGATTGCTGCGTAACCGGCAAGGAATGCAATAGAAGAACCTAAAAATGCCGGGACTTTCCATTTAGAAAGGAAATGGAACAAAAGCGTACCAAGACCTGCAAACAAAAGCGTTGCAGATACCGAGAGACCCGTGAGTGCCGGAACAAGGATAGTTGCGCCAAACATGGCAAACATATGCTGAAGGCCAAAAACAATCATTTTTGGTGTTCCGAGCGTACGTGCGTCATATACTGCTTGCGGATTGTCAGGTCCGCCCATGGTAGGAACAGTGATATCTGACGAGCTCTTTGCAGACATTTAAATACTCCTCTCATAAACCATGTTTTAACATTTATAATGCGCGGAGTATAATTAAGTTGCAAGTGCGCGTTGTCAGTAGACCAAACGTATATTCTACCTCACCCGCACTCGCTCACATTGCTTCTCACAGATTGTTTTTGATGAACATATTTACTTCGCATAAGAAAGAAGGGGGACATATGGAAAGATACGATGTAGCAATTATCGGAACAGGCCCGGCAGGTCTCGAAGCGGCAATAACAGCAACTCTGCGCAACAAAAAAGTTCTTCTGATTGGTCCTGATGAGCTGAGCACAAAACTTCTAAAAGCCAAAAGAATAGATAATTATCTTGGTTTGCCTCAAATCTCAGGGGAAGAGTTAGCTAAAAAATTCCTTGAGCATTTAAAAAGCCTGAACATAGAGATTACAAAAGACCGCATAACGTCAATCTATGCCATGGGAAACTACTTTGCCCTCCAAGGTTCGCCAGAAATCTATGAAGCATCAACCATCATTTTAGCTACCGGAGTAGTTCCCGGTAAAATGATCCCCGGTGAATCAGAACATCTCGGCATGGGCGTAAGCCACTGCGCAACCTGTGACGCTGCCCTCTACCGCCAAAAAGACGTCATAGTTATAGGTTATGGCAAACAAGAAGAAGCAGAAGTAACCTTCTTGTCAGAAATAGCCCAATCTGTAGCTTACTTCCCTCAGTATAAAACTGATTTCACTACGCAAGGCAACATCACGGTATATCACGAGAAACCAGTTTCAATTGAAACTGAAGATTTTCTCATGCAGTTAAAAACTGAGGATAATACCTATTCTGCTCAAGGCATCTTTGTTCTTCGCGAAGCAATCCCTGCGAATCAGCTTTTAATGGGCCTAGAAACAGAAGGTCCTCATGTACTTGTAGACAGAAACATGACAACAAATATCCCAGCCTGTTTTGCCTGCGGAGACATAACCGGCAAACCCTACCAATACATTAAAAGCGCCGGAGAGGGAAATATCGCCGCTCTAAGCGCAGTAAACTACCTTGACAAAAACAGCGAGCAACCTCTGTAAAACGAGGACTTTCTAAGAAGATTTCTGAAAGAAAACAGTCTTCTTATCCGAGCGTCTCTGTACGAGCGCTTGCATAGATGCGGCTCAATCTGTAAAGATTTTTGTAGCCTGTACCAGAGCCGCATCGTACATGCAAGCCTCGGCAGGCTAGCGAGGAGAAGAAGACTGTTTTCTTTCAGAAATCTTCTTAGAAAGTCCGGCGGGACTTGGCAGGTTTCCCTACAAGCGGCGGATATATCTTTTGAAGAATATATCCGACGCCTAAACTGACTGCAATTGCAAAAGCTGTAACAGCAAGCCCAGCAACAAGGTTCTGAGCCGCAAGTAATTCCTTAAGAGGCGTAGGAGCTATTTGACAAGCAAGAATGGGCAGCTTATGGATGCAGAGGATGCTCATGGTGTTCTTACCGATGTATTCCAAAAGTGGATTCTCATATATGAGGTAACAAATCAAAAGCCATCCGACAATGCTCAAGACAGCCGCCGCAAAGAAGATTCCAATGTCGCCGTATAAACTCGTCTTGTAGTCAACGACTCTGTTTGTAAGCGACAGCGTCCATCCTCCGGCAATAAGAGCGAATGCCGCAAGCGCCAAAGCAAATGTAAAAGACGGGTTTCTCGGCTGCGAATCTTCTGCGTCCTGAGCGGGTTGATGTGAATTTGTATCCTCAGCAGGGAGAGCTGTTTTTTGCATACGGGTCTTGAAGTAGCTGCCAAACCACCAACCGCAAATCATAAACGGCAATAGTGATACCGCGCATTCTGCCGAGAAAGGCAAAGGCATAACGCCTTGTTCCTGTATGCCGTTAAAGAGCCAGAATATAATTAAAGAGATCGCGGTAAATCCCGCAAAAGCAACCATCCGGCCACGTTTGGGAATAAGATCAAGAAGTTTGTTGAGCCCGTAAAGAGCACACTCTGCAACAAAAAGAGCAGGCAAAAACCAGAGCGGTTCATTAAACTTCAAAAATCCGTCTCTGCCGTTTCCGTAAAGCAAGCCTTTGATCAGATAATCAAGAGGAGAGTCAGAAGCGAGCTGCAAGCCAAGGCGTGAAGCGGCAACATTGCCTAAGAAAATAAAAATGAGCCAGACAGTGAGGCCAAAAAAGAAATAGGGGATCAAAAGAGCCTTAGCTTTGCGGGCAAGAAATTCGAGAAAGGTCTCACCGCTGCGCACATGAAACACGAGGCCGGAGAGCACAAAGAAAAGCGGTACATGAAAAGAAAACAAATAGGTGTGGATATCGCCTTCCAAAAGAGTGTGACCCAGGACAATGGCAATCATAGCTGCGCCGCGCGCAACGTCAATCCAAGGAATGCGGGTTTTTGTTTGAGCGGATGCAGCCGGAAGAGATATGTCAGACACCTGTTTTCTCCATCCTGTTGGTACATACTTACCTTAAAACTTAAATAATGGTTAATGATTGCATATGGTACACAAAAAATCAAATTGTGCAGCGTTCGTGTGTTTCGCAAGAGTTTCTCGGAAATAATTGCATTACAAAAACCTATATGCATAATTACACCGCTTCTGTGAAGCCGGGGGAATTATTTATGAGACCCTTGGTGGAGAACACTCTGGAGAATCCCTTAAATGGGTGCCGAAGGTGCAAAGTTTTGCGTTGGCAAAACCGAATCTCTCAGGCAAACGGACAGAGACCTTGAGCTGTTTTTATGCAGCTCTGTAGCGTCATGGCCTTCTCCGGAATTATTGGACAAATTTTGAGGAGGTAGCATGGACGCACTAACAGATCTTGTAAGTACTATAAACGGCTATTTGTCAAACTGGGTTTTATTAATCCTGCTTATAGCCATGGGTCTCTTTTTTACCATCAGGACAAAATTCATACAGTTCCGCTGCTTTGGCGAGGGTTGGCGCAGGCTTTTTGGTAACTTTAGCCTGCATGGCGGCAAGCAAGAAAGCGGTATCAGCTCTTTCCAGGCACTTGCAACTGCGGTAGCGGCTCAGGTTGGTACCGGCAATATTGTGGGTGCATGCGGCGCTATTTTACTGGGCGGACCCGGCGCAATTTTCTGGATGTGGATCATTGCCCTTTTGGGTATGGCTACCAACTATGCCGAGGCAGTTCTCGCACAAAAAACTCGTGTAGTTGATGCTGACGGCAATGTTCACGGCGGTCCGGTTTATTATATCAAGACTGCATTTAAGGGAAGCTTTGGTTCTTTCCTTGCCGGATTCTTTGCTGTTTCTATTATTCTGTCGCTCGGTTTTATGGGCTGCATGGTTCAGTCCAACTCAATCGCCAGCACTATGGATACGGCTTTTGGGATTCCAACCTGGGCTATGGGCCTGGTAATTGTACTTTTGGCAGGTATTGTATTTATTGGCGGCATTCATCGTCTTGCTTCCGTAACCGAGAAGCTCGTGCCCATCATGGCAATTCTTTACATTATTGGCAGCATTATTGTGCTGATTATGAACATCGGGAATCTTCCCCAGGCATTTGCTCTGATTTTTACCTGCGCATTTAACCCTCAGGCTCAGTTTGCCGGCGTTGGTTTTGGTATTATCGCCGCTATTACCCAAGGCGCAAAGCGTGGTCTTTTCTCAAACGAGGCCGGTATGGGTTCAACCCCTCATGCCCATGCTCTTGCCAATGTTAAGGATCCTCATGATCAGGGCGTTGTAGCAATGACCGGCGTATTTGTTGATACTATTGTTGTGGTAAGCATGACCGCTCTTGTTGTTATCAGTGTTCTTTATTGCGGTGACGGCGCTCTCGCACAGGCTTATGCAGCTCTCACGCCCGGTTCTAACGCAGACCCGGCAGCAATTGCCGCAACGGTCAGCCTGAACAAAACCAACATGGCACAAGCTGCTTTTGCCTCATTCTTTGGCGAAGGCTTTGGCAATGCTTTTGTAGCTATTTGTCTGCTTTTCTTTGCTTTCTCAACCATTCTTTCATGGAACCTCTTTGCAAAGCTCAATGTTGAATATCTCTTCCCCAAAAATTCAAAAACAGCGGTTTTGGTTTTCTCGGTAGTAGCTCTTGGATTCATCTTCATGGGCGCCATGCTCTCAAATGATCTTGTTTGGGAACTCCAGGACATGTTTAACCAGCTTATGGTTTTGCCCAACGCTATTGCACTCTTTGCGCTCTCGGGCATAGTCTCACAATGTGCGCTTGCTCATAAAGGTGGTAAGAACAAGGAATCTAAGTAATCACACTTAGATTATATGCACCTTATGTAACGATGTAATCTCCTCTCAATCTGTTATAAGTTTTGAAGTATTGGGTATCAGGCTTCTTAAACTTACCGCAGATTGAGAGGTTTTTTATGCAAGCAGTACCTTTATATGACGTCGCAGCGTTACCTGGCGCTACACTTTATTTTGCCTATGATCATTTTATAAAACAATTTGGCAGGTCTCCTCTTGAGGATGAGCCGCTCGTGGTTCTCTTCCAAAGAGAAAAAGAACAGCGTCATAAGCTAACCCCTGAGAGTTTTTATGAAATTGCCGTTCGTGCAACGGTAGCAGATGCTGTACCTGAGGAGCATGTTTCACTCCATATTGTGACCAGGGCAGATGTAATATCCGTAACTTTTAATAATCAAATTATAGATGCCGTTGTTTCTGACCGGCCGGATATTAATGATCTTGATGCCGAGACCGAGCAGGCAGCGCTTGAACGTGTGCGTAAAGCGCTTTTAGGCTTTACCCGCGAATACCGTATGGGTCCTTTGGCACGTAACTTCATAATGCAGTTTGAATCAATTACCGCACTTTACTCGGCAAGCTCAAATTGGCTTGCTTCTACCGCAGAAGAAAAATATGCGATCATTGCGACAGATAGCAAAGCTCAGAGAAACGTAGCCATGGAGCAAGCCCTTCTCGAGTTTGTTGAACTGCAAAAGGTTTCGAATGAAGTCGAAACAGCCCAGGAAAGCGATCATCAGAATACCTACCGTGAAGCAGCTATCAAAAAGCAAATGGAAATTCTCCAAAGCCAGCTTGACAGCCTGCACCCTGAGAATGTGACCGATATCGCAAAGTTCGAGAAGGCGCTCGAAGAGCTTCCCATGAACGAAGAAGCTCATGCAGAGGCCGAGAAGGTCCTCATGCGCATGAAGCAGGAGGGCAAACAGGGTCATGAGTACGGCATGCTTTATGATTACCTCGACTTTGTAACCGGTCTTGCATGGGAGAGCGAACCCATGCAGCATATTGACCTCAATGAGGCCGAGAGAATCTTAAACGAGGATCACTTTGACCTCGAAAAAGTGAAGTCGCGCATCCTCCAGCACATTGCCGTCATGGATCTTAACAAGAAGCAGTCAGGAACCATTCTGCTCTTTGTTGGCGCTCCCGGCACCGGCAAAACGAGCATTGGCGCTTCTATCGCTAAAGCGCTTGGCCGCAAATATGTGCGGGTAAGCTTGGGTGGCGCTCGCGATGAGGCAGATATCAGAGGACACCGCCGTACCTATATTGGAGCAATGCCCGGACGCATTATGGACGGCATCCGCAAGAGCGGAGTTAAGAATCCCGTTATGGTGCTTGACGAGGTAGATAAGCTTGGCGTAAGCCTTCAGGGCGACCCTGCGAGCGCTCTTTTGGAAGTCTTGGATCCCGAGCAGAACTCTACCTTCACAGATCACTATATGAATGCGCCATATGATCTCTCGGATGTTTTCTTTATCTGCACGGCCAACTCGCTCGATTCAATTCCACAGCCTCTGCTCGACCGTATGGAAATGATCCAGTTCAACGGATATACGGCAGTAGATAAATTCGAGATCGCCAAGCGTCATCTAATTCCAAAGGCCATGGAACGCGCAGGTATTATGCCGCAAAACCTCGTGGTTACAGATGATGCGCTGAGAACTATTATCTCTGACTTTACGGCCGAGGCCGGTGTTCGCGGTCTCAAGAAACGCCTTGATACGCTCTGCAGAATTGCTGCCGTCAAGCTTGTCAAGGGCGAAGAAGAATGCGTGACGGTAGAGCCTGATATGCTCCGTGAATTCCTTGATTCAAAGCCTATTCATCATGAGTCAATCTTGGCCAAGAAAGAGCCGGGCATTGTAACCGGTTTGGCTTGGACACGTGCCGGCGGAGATGTGCTGCTCATTGAGACTTCGTTTACCAAAGGCTCCGGCAAGATTACCATAACAGGCCAGCTTGGCGACGTTATGAAAGAATCGGTCCAAATTGCCGTAAGCATTGTCAAACGCATGTTTCCCGAGAAGATTAAAAAGTTTGTTACTCGCGACCTCCACATACACGTACCCGCCGGCGCAGTACCCAAAGATGGTCCTTCTGCCGGCATAACGCTTACCACAGCTCTTGCTTCTCTGGTAACCGGTAATGCGGTAGAACCAACTATTGCCATGACCGGTGAAGTAGCGCTCCGTGGTGCTGTCATGCCAATAGGAGGTTTGCCCGAGAAACTCATGGCAGCCCAGCGCGCCGGCGTAAAGACCGTATTTATTCCAAAGGACAATGTAGAAGACCTCGATGACGTTGCCGAGGAAGTGCGCGACTCGCTCAGCATTGTACCGGTAGACAATGTCAAAGAAGTCCTAAAAGCTGTTGGGGTTCTTGAGTAAGGTAAGTCTGAAAATTACATAAGCCTCAAAGAAATAAGTCTACTGTTTTGTTAAAGAAGCGGTAGACTTATTTGAAGTAATGGAGAGGACAAAAGGTTACCGTTATGGGATTGGTAGAATTATTGCTTATTGCAGTTGGTCTTTCGGCAGATGCATTTGCGGTTTCGGTCTGTAAAGGGCTGGGTATGCGTCGCATTAACATGCGGCATACTTTTATTATTGCTCTTTTCTTTGGTGGTTTTCAGGCGCTGATGCCGGTGATTGGCTGGTTTTTAGGGAGTACTTTTGCACGGTTTGTTGAGCCCATTGATCATTGGATAGCTTTTGGATTGCTTGCATTTATTGGCGGTAAGATGATTTATGACGCTATCAATGAAGAAGAAGACGCTCCGGTAGAAAAAGATCAAAAGCTTGATATGAAAGAGCTTGTTTTGCTCGCCATTGCGACGTCAATTGATGCGCTCGCGGTAGGTATATCATTCTCGCTACTAAACGTTAATATTGTTACCTCTGCGATTATTATAGGCATAACTACATTCATTCTTTCCTGCATTGGCGTTGCCGTAGGAAACCGCTTTGGAGCCAAATTCGAGAAAGGCGCTCAGATAACCGGAGGCGTTGTACTTATCATTATTGGTTTAAAGATTCTCTTAGAACATTTAGGATTTTTGGGGTAAACCTGACAAAAGGACGCACCTTTTGTCAGGTTTTCATCTACGGCTGTAGTTGTTCTACCAGTTCTTTTACTACTTCCAGGGCGTCATTTTTTATGCTGTAAGTTGCTACTGAGTGTATGGGGGCACTGGCGTCAGGGTTTATGGCAATGATTGTCTCGGCACTGCCTATGCCTGCCAGGTGCTGAATGGCGCCGCTTACACCAATGCTAATGAGAACCTTTGGTGCTACAGCTAAGCCCGTTTGGCCTACCTGGTGTTTGTATTCGAGCCAACCTGATTCTACCAATGGCCTTGAGCAGCCAAGGCCTGCGTGAATAAGGTCGGCGAACTTTTGCATGAGAGGAAGGTTCTTCTGAGAACCTATGCCTCGGCCTACTACTACGAGCGTGTCATCGTCTAAGAGAGAATCGCCTGCATCATCAGGTAGTTTCTCAAGCAAGGTCACATTAGGTTCAATCGAATCTCTCAACTTGGTATGTATGATTTCGCCCGTTCTGCTCTCGCAGTACTCAGACGGCGGGAAAATTCCCGGACGTACTGTTGACATTTGAGGGCGGTGATTGGGGCACATGATGGTTGCCATGAGGTTTCCGCCAAAGGCGGGGCGTGTTTGGTGCAGAAGACCGGTTTCTTTGTCCATTGCCAGAACCGTGCAGTCTGCTGTTAAGCCGGTACGCAGCTGGGCTGCTACGCACGGGGCGAGTTCACGGCCAAAGTTGGTAGCACCAATAAGCAAGATTGCCGGGCTATACTCATTGACCATGTCGCAAATCCAGGCAGCGAAGACGTTGGTAGTATGGTTCGCAAAGCGGTTATCTACACAGATCAACACGCGGTCAGCGCCATGGGCGATAAGCTTTTGAGCAATTTCGTTGCATTCTTGTTCTGAGTCAATAGCTAAAAGCGCAGTCAAAGAAGTATTGCTGTCATCTGCAAGTTCGCGTGCTTTGCCAAGAAGTTCCAGCGTAACAGCCGCTAATGCACCGCTATCATACTGTGCAAAAACCCAGACGCCGTTTGCATCAGACTTGGTATCTACCGCATCTTTAACTATTGACAATGCATCAAACGGGCAAGCATCAATGCACATTCCACAGGCAATGCAGTTTGGAGTTACCTGAGCTAAACGCTGCTGAATAACAATTCCCTGAGAAGCGCAGGCTCTCACGCATCTGCCACAGCCACGGCACTTTGAAACATCTACAACAAGTCCGCTCATAGCCCAAAACCTCCTAATACATCAATAAGCTGAGCAGCTTGCTCAGAAGAAGTTCCCTCTATTGTTATGGCTTCATGGGTGCGCTCCGGTGTGAAAGATCTGACAACCTGAGTAGGAGAGCCGTTGAGTCCGCAACGGGTGGCATCTGCCCCTACACCTTGGGCGCCAAAAACTTCTACCGGGCCTGTTTCTCCAAATCTTACGCCTGCAATAGAAGGCATGCGAGGGATGCGAATATCCTTGGTTACGGTAATGAGCGCGGGGAGTTTACAGCTTACAATTTCGCGGCCTAAATCTGTGATTCTCCGTACGGTGATTTCTTCTTCAGAAACAGCCAAGACCTTCTCGACATTCACAATCGAGGGTATGCCGAGTGTTGTTGCGAGTTCAGGTCCTATTTGAGCGGTATCTCCGTCAACGGCCATTTTGCCGCAGATAATGAGCGATGGGAATTCATTTGCTGTACGCAATTGTTCAAGAGCGCAGGAGAGTGCATAGGACGTGGCAAGTGTATCGGCTCCGGCAAAAGCACGGTCGCTCAAAAGAATGCCGCGGTCTGCACCGCGTGAAAGACAGTCGCGAAGAAGCCCTTCTGTTGCGGGAATACCCATGCTCAGCACAATTATTGAGCCGCCCAGCTGTTCTTTGATACAGATTGCTTCTTCAAGCGCAGCCTGGTCAAAGGGGTTTACTACAGATTGTTTACCGTCTCTGATAATAGTATTGGTAACCGGGTCCATCTTGACTTCAGTAGAAGACGGTACGGCTTTTATGCACACAAGCGTTCTCATTTGGCAACCTCCTCGTCAAGCCAAGCTTCGCTAAAAAGATTGCCTCTCGCAAGAAGACCCTGCGGGTCAAACGCGAGCTTTGTTCGAATCATTTCGCGTATATGATCTTCTCCGTACATAGTAATCAAAAAGTCGCGCTTGAGTTTCCCTACGCCATGCTCGGCAGATACGGCGCCACCCATTGAGGTAACGGTAGCCGCCCATGATGCAAAGAGCTTTTTGCCAAGGGCATAATCATCCATGTTGTTTGGCAGCACATTCACATGGAGATGGTTATTACCAATATGACCCCAGGCCGCAGATTCAAGACCTGCTTCTTTAAGTGTTGAGCGGTACAGCTCTATAACTGCATAGAGTTTGTCATTGGGTACGCTCATATCACTGCCAAGTTTGGTAATTGAGGGGTTTGTCTGACGGCGTTCATCTATAAGCATGTTAACGCTCTCCGGAACGGCATGTCTAAAGAAACGCTGTGCTTCTTTGTCGAGAGCGGTACGGGCTGCCCAGGTGTTATGTTCACTTGCGCCGCATGAACTCAAAAGCTCTCCAATATGGTAGAGATCGCTATACGCTTCTTCCTCAGAATTGCAGTGTAAGTCAACATAAACACAGCAGTGCGCCAAAGGATCAATAGCCGGAAGAGAAGCAAAAAGACCGCCTTTTTCTTTTTGACTTCTGAGAATATCAAGCGCGTGGTCATCAAAGAATTCAAGAGCCGCCGCATGTGTAATTTCATTACGAACAAGAACGGTAAAGTCCAAAGCCTGAGTTTCCTCAGTAAAGAAGCAGCTGACGCCCCAAATAACCTGAGGTAAGGGGAGAAGCTCGAGATCTATTTGCGTAATAACCCCGAGCGTTCCGTCGCTTCCTATGATAAGGTCAATTGCATCAATGTCAGGAGCGGCAAAGTATCCGCTTGCGTTTTTAACATGGGGCATTTGATACGAGGGGAGCGATACGGAGATTGTTCTATTCTTAAGCGTGGTCAGAGTAAGCGATTGCCCTTGGGCAAATACTTCTCCGCGTTTGAGACTAATGATATCTCCGTTGGCCAATACCATGCGGATGCCAAAAACGTGAGGACGAATTGGCCCGTAATAATACGTACGTGCACCGCTTGCATTGCAGGCTACCATACCGCCAACAGTGGCCGATATCTCAGTGGGATCAGTTGGGAAAAAGTGCTCAGGACCGGCATAGAGAGACTCAAGTGTTTCAATTGCTTCCTGAGACCATCCGGTTGTAGAAATGTTTTTGTCTTCCAGGTCTTTGCGCATCTGTGACAATACAACGCCAGGTTGAACTTGGAGAATATACCGTAAATGACCGGAATCATCAGAATTTGTATATAATCCTGTTATACGGTTCATTTTTGTGAGGTTTAAGACATGCCCGCCATGAGGGACGGCGCCTGCTGCAAGACCCGTTCTGCCTCCCTGAATAGTAACGGGAGTTTTATTAAGCGAAAGTTTGCTCAGAATATCGCAAACGTCTTCTTCTGTAACCGGGAACGAGATACTCTCAGCTTCGCCAATAGAGCGAGATTCATCCCTTAAAAAATCCAAATAATCCAAAGCCATCTTTTTGATTTCGACCATTTACCATAGCCCTTCAACACAGCATGCATAAAATAAAAGAACAGTTGACAATAATCCGTACATCAGTGTGCACAAAACAATGTAACCGGTCTACAACACAAGAAGTACGGGTGATTGTGCAGCTGTTCAAGAGTGACGCCTATGACAGACAGACTGCCATAGGCGTTTTGACATTTAGTATAAGCCTGATTGCTTATTTGCTTTTTGTTGCGCGCGGGCAGCCGCAGCAGCAAGGGCATCGGCCTGGGCCTGAGCCTTAGCTGCGGCCTGAGCCATAGCCTCTGCTTCTGCCTGAGCGGCTGCATTCTCACGAGCCTGCTGGTATTGAGCGCCCATATTGAATGCAGCTTGGAATACCGGGTTGTTTATACCGCGTACCGGAGGTTTTTCTCCTGTAAGGGCTTCTCTGATTTCATAAGCAAGATCTTCATACTTTTGATATTCCGCAGAAGTATTGCTGTCGAGTGAATGCGGGGTAATATCAAGATGGATTTCGTCAAAGTAGGGATGGTTTACAAAAATCGTCATATCAATATCATAATGATATTCATACTGGGGTTCAGCCGGAACAGGAGCCGGAGGTTGCGGGCGGACGCCAAAAGGCTGCGGCTTGGCGGGCTCGGCAGCCTGCGTTTTGTCTTCCTCGGGAGGTTCAATCTTTGTTTTTGACTCCTTGATGTCAACTTTGCAGCCGGTGATGCTCTTGAGATAGATAACATCAGGGTTACGGTCGCGCCAGTTAGAACCGCCGCCGGTAATAAGGAAGGTACCTGAGTTCTCGTCAATCATAATGCGCTTTTGAGCTTCGATAAGGCGGGTTGGCTGGAAGTTTGCAACAATTCTCGCGTTAGCGGCCCTATACTCAAGCTGATCTTTGATCTGAGCAACCGTACTTGAACGACGGCCGTCAAAGAAAGGAGAAAGCTTGCTTTCGCAATCCGGGCACATAATACCGTCTTCGAGCTTGCGTTTGCCAAAAACTCTGCCAAGTTCTTTATTGCAAATATCACAGCGCTTTTTTTCGCCTAAAATATTATCTAAAAATCCCATGATGCTCCTCCTTTTTGGCAAATGGGTTCAGTACATCCAAATATAGAATTATAGTTCCTATTCCATATAATATTTAAGATAAATAGGTGTACGGTCATATATATTACAGGTATAGCTTCGATTTAAATAATTTATTTATGGTTATTTCTTTGCAAATATGCCCAAAACATATATCTTGCAAACTAAAACCGGCTCCATGAGTGGTATCCTTATATGAATTGTTCTGATGGCGTTGTAGCCCGCGTTGGAGGCATGGGATGCATCACAAAACCGCATTATTTCTTTCACAAACAGCAGACGGTCATGAGCGTATGCGCCGTATATCATCAATGCTTGATGTATCTGTTTTACTTGCCGGAATCGCACGGTTTGACCAGGCCGTGCTTGAACGCGAGTTTGACCTCGTAGTACTTGATATTAACGGTGTATCTTCTTCTCAGGTTGAGCATGTAGAAACCATATTGGCAGACAGCTCTACACCCATTCTTTTTGTGGTAACCGAGTCTTTAATGTCAGACCTTCATCTTCCTATGCGCCCTGTGAGTGATTTTGTGAACAGCCAGGCTGTTGATGTTGAATTTGCCGCTCGTATGAGACATCTCCTCTGGCCGGGAGAAGAAACCGGCGACGAGGATGTTATTAAGATAGCAGAGCTCTCGGTAAATCTTGCTACCTACCAGGTTCGTGTTGATGATAAGCCCATTGACTTAACCTATATGGAGTATTCGCTTTTGGCCTTTATGGTTACGCACCCCGGCCGCGCTTATACACGCGAAGCGCTTTTGCGCCGTGTCTGGGGCTTTGAATACTGCGGAGGTTCCCGTACGGTAGATGTACATGTACGGCGCATTCGTGCAAAACTCGGCGCCCAGGCTTCAAGCCATATAGAAACCGTTCGCGGCGTCGGATACCTGTTTAAGCTTTAATAATCTTATAGCCTGAGGTCCGCATGATTATTCTGGGCATTGATCCTGGTTTGGCAAACACCGGCTGGGGTGTAATAGAGACCCGAGGTTCATCATGCAGGGCCCGTGCATACGGATGCATTCAAACAGACGCAAAGTCTCCGCTAACCGTGCGCCTTAAGCATATTCATGACGATATCCTTATGGTTATAGAAAAATACACACCTGAGCAGGTTGCTATAGAAGAGATTTTTTTCTCGGCTAACTCGAGAAGCGCCGTTGCAACCGCACAAGCCCGGGGAGCTGCTTTGGTGGCATGCGCCACATGCGGTCTTGAGCTTGGTGAATATACACCAATGCAAATTAAACAGGCTGTTGTGGGTACCGGTACGGCTGACAAACATCAGGTTCAATACATGGTGAGAAGCCTTTTGCGCCTGAGCGAGCAACCAAAACCTGACCATGCGGCCGATGCCCTCGCGGCAGCGCTTTGTCATGCTCACTTGGTATCCTGGTATGGCTTTAGTAAAAAACAGAATATCGAACGGCCGGCAGCAGGTTCTTACAGAGAAAGAGGTACGCGCGAATGATTGCCCGTCTGCGTGGGACAGTTATAGAAAAGAGCCTTTCTTATGCGGTAATAGACGTAAACGGGATTGGCTTTGGCTGTGGTATCTCATCAAATACGTCGGCAGCACTGCCAGCCCCGGGGTCTCCTGAAGAAGCAATGCTGTATACGTATTTACAGGTACGAGAAGACAGTCTTATGCTCTTTGGATTTGCAACCCAGGAAGAACGCGATGCTTTTGAGCTTTTAATAGCTGTTTCAGGAGTAGGCCCAAAATTAGCGCTTGCTGTTTTAAGTACATTCAATGCACAGGAACTTGCCCGTGTTATTGCCCAGAGTGATGAAAAACGTATGTCGAGCGTACCCGGAGTTGGTAAAAAGACAGCCTCTCGTTTGTTGCTGGAACTCAAAGATAAGTTTAAAGGAATCGCGGTTCCTTTTGCAGGCGAAACAGCATCGATACCGTCTGTTTCCGATACTGTTCAGCACGATGCAGAAGCTGCGCTTTTGTCTATGGGTTTCTCACCTCAGGAATGCGAAATAGCGCTGGCAGGTTATAATGGAGCAGATGACGCATCTGCTATGCTTAAGTTTGCGCTTAAGCGGTTAGGGAGCCTGTAATAATGTGGGAAAACAAAGAAGAAGACCTTTGGAAGGATGCCACGCAACAAACTAAACGCATTGTTGGGGCACAACTCACAGAAGAAGACCTTGATTCTGACCGCAAACTCCGCCCTCAGACGCTCAATGACTACATTGGTCAGGAGCGTATTAAACAAACGGTGGGCATTGCGATAGACGCCGCTAAACAACGCGGAGAAACCCTTGATCATGTGCTCTTGTTTGGGCCTCCGGGTTTGGGCAAAACCACCCTTGCAACAGTTATTGCGAATGAGATGGGCGCCCATATAAGCACAACATCAGGCCCGGCAATTGAACGTACCGGTGATTTGGCAGCCATCCTCTCAAATCTTCAGGAAGGCGACGTACTTTTTGTAGACGAGATACACCGCCTCAACAGAGCGGTAGAAGAAGTGTTTTATCCGGCGATGGAAGACTTCTTTTTGGATATTGTAATAGGTAAGGGTCCGGCAGCCAGGTCTATACGTCTTGATCTTCCAAAATTTACTCTTATTGGAGCGACAACACGTTCAGGCATGCTTACCGGCCCGCTTCGTGACCGCTTTGGTATACATGCCCGTCTTGATTATTATACCGAGGCAGATCTCACAAGAATTGTTACGCGCTCGGCTTCAATTCTCAATGTGACGATAGAAGATAAAGGAGCTCTGGAAATAGCCTGCAGAAGCCGCGGGACACCACGTATTGCAAACCGTCTCTTAAAACGCGTGCGCGACTATGCCCAGGTGCGCGGTTGCGGGATTATTACCTATGCTACCGCACAAGAAGCTCTCAGTTTCTTTGAAGTAGACAGGGACGGCCTCGACTGGATGGATAACCGGATTCTCGAAATTCTTGCGCGTACTTTTGCCGGAAGGCCCGTTGGTCTCTCGACATTGGCAAGTGCGCTCGGCGAGGATCCCGCAACGCTTGAAGACATGTATGAACCGTATCTTTTGCAGCATGGTCTGATAAACCGCACACCTCAGGGCCGCGTTGCCACGCCACGCGCTTATGAGCATTTGGGGCTTCCCGTACCGGAATCTGAAGACTAGCACGTAAGGAGCAGATATGTCTATTCGCAATGATTATATTCTTGATATGATTAACCAGTTCGCTGACAGTATTTGCGATTTTATGCTCAAAAGCAAAGGCGGTCTTGAGTACGATGCGATACAGGGTTACGAAGAGATAGTGGGCCGTGCTCTCGATATGGATGCTCAAACGGTTCTTGAGCTTTCTCCGGCCTCCCTTGTTACGATGTTTCAGATTTCTGCAACGGACGAAAGTCTTGCGATCTATGCCGTGTTCGCGCTCGAACGGGTTTATGAATTATTGCTCGCTTCAAACGAACCGCTCGCCCGGCTCCGTCATGAACAAGCCACGGCTATTGCCGCATCTTATGGTTTTGATCTAAATGAGGTTCCTCCTGAAGTACAAGAACGTTTGGATGCTTCAGAACCACTCACCGTGTAGGATTTCTCTTTTATACCAATCCTTTGTAAGCTCCTCAAAAAATAAGCTCTAAGTGTGTACAATAAAACATTGTGTTCAGAACTGTTTAAAGATCGGGAGAGAGAAGTTTGCGCTTACATTGGGTATGCCAAACAGACAGGAGTGGTTCATGCTTAGCGATATCGAAATTGCCCAGTCAGTTACCCCGTTGGAAATAGGAGAGATCGCAGCTCGTCTCGGCATTGACGAGAAGTACCTTGAGCGTTACGGACATACCAAGGCCAAGGTTGACTATAACATCCTCCGCGAAAAAGAGTATACGTCCGGTAAGCTTGTTCTTGTAACGGCAATCAACCCCACACCTGCAGGTGAAGGCAAAACAACCACAACCATTGGTCTTGCCGACGCCCTTTCAAAGCTTGGCGAGAATGTCGTTGTTGCTTTGCGCGAGCCTTCTTTAGGCCCGGTATTTGGCGTTAAGGGCGGAGCCGCAGGCGGCGGCTGGGCCCAGGTTATCCCCATGGAAGACATTAACCTTCACTTTACCGGCGACTTCCATGCTATTGGCGCCGCAAATAACCTTCTTGCCGCTATGGTTGACAACCATATTCAGCAGGGCAATGCATTGCAGATAGATCCCCGCCGGGTAACTTGGAAGCGCGCTGTCGATATGAATGACCGCCAGCTTCGTTTTATTGTTGACGGTCTTGGCGGTAAAGCAAACGGCACACCGCGTGAAGACGGTTTTGATATCACGGTTGCTTCTGAGATTATGGCTGTTCTCTGCCTTGCAAGCGATATCCCTGATCTTAAGGTTCGTTTGGGACGCATTGTTGTTGGCTATACCTATGCCGGTAAGCCCGTTACCGCTGATGAACTCCATGCAACCGGAGCTATGGCAGCCCTTCTCAAAGATGCGCTCAAGCCCAACCTTGTTCAGACGCTTGAGGGTACCCCCTCGTTTGTCCATGGCGGTCCGTTTGCAAATATTGCCCATGGCTGCAACTCGGTTATGGCTACACGTATGGCGTTGGCTCTTGGCGATATTGTTATTACTGAGGCAGGCTTTGGTGCAGACCTCGGTGCACAAAAGTTCTTTGATATTAAGTGCCGCATGGCCGGTTTGACTCCTGATGCCGTTGTTCTTGTTGCAACTGTCAAGGCCCTTAAGATGAACGGCGGAGTTGCAAAGGCAGACCTTGCAGCCGAGAATCTCGAGGCGCTTGCTATTGGTATGCCCAACCTTATGCAGCATGTGGGGAACATCCAGAATGTATATGGTCTTCCGGTTGTTGTCGCAATTAACCGTCATCCTACAGATACAGACGCCGAGCTTGCCCTTATTGCCGAGGAATGCAAGAAGCAGGGTGTTGAGGTTGCACTGAGCGACGTTTGGGCAAAGGGCGGAGAAGGCGGTATTGATCTTGCCAAGTCTGTTCTTGAACTTGTACAAAAGGAAAGCAAGTTTACGTTCTCTTATGAGACCGGTACTGATATTCAAGATGCAATTTGCGCCGTAGCAACAAAGATCTATCACGCCGACGGCGTTGACTTTGCTCCTGACGCTTTGAAGCAAATCGAAACTCTCCGTGCAAACGGCTTTGGCCAGCTTCCGGTTTGCATTGCAAAGACCCAGTACAGCTTTACTGATGACCCAACCAAGCTTGCTGCTCCGCGCAACTTTAGAATCACTGTCCGTGAGGTCAAGGTTTCTGCAGGCGCAGGCTTTGTTGTTGCACTGACCGGTGCCGTTATGACCATGCCCGGCCTTCCCAAAGTTCCCGCTGCCGAGAAGATCGATGTTGACGAAACCGGCAAGATCTCCGGTCTCTTCTAAAGTTTTGTAGCGTTTGATATAAAAAGAACCCCAAAGCGAATGCTCTGGGGTTCTTTTTTAATGGCTGTAATCAGAGAACTCAGGCATACTCAGATACATATGTGTCAAGCAAATCGGCAAAACTGATGCCGGCTTGAGTGCAAGCCAAGAGGAGTGGTGAATCTGCGCCAAGCGTTGGCGTACAGTCAACAGAAACCAGCCTGACGCGGGCTCCGTCCCACAGCAGGTTAAAAAGTACATAATCACGGCAACCGCAAATATCATAGAGCTCACGAGCCGCTCGCTCCAGGGAGCTGCGGGCTAAAGAAGCTTCCTCAGGGTCAGGATCCAAATCAGATGCTTTAGCTAAGGTATAAGAAACGCTTTTATCATTTTGATCTACGGTTTGTATAAGGGGCGGGAGAATATCAATATCGCCGTCATATTCAACAGCGCCTACAGATACAAAAATACCTTCATAAGAGGCGTGTACAAAAGTATCTATACCCTCTTCAGCGTATTCTTTAAGTGCATTTTTAAACTCATCATCAGAGTGTACGAGAGAAGCACGGTTTGAATCATATGGTTTTACCGGGCAAATAACTATTGGATAACCACCGGGAATTTGCGCGGAAATTGCTTCTGTACTATCACAAACTCCCAGACCGTTAAAACCGGAAGCAGATATATACATACCATGAAGCCCTAAAACCGTTGATTCGCGCGCGAGTTCAAGGTTATTTAAAACGTTATGAATCTCACGAACATCATGAGTGAATCTTACGGTTTCAGAAGGTGATCCAATATAGGAGATGTTAAGCGATTCAAGAAGCGTCTGAACATCTTCAGTAAGAGAAAAGCAACCGGTATCTGCCAAAAGACAAACATCAAAAGAATTCTTTAAGATATCGGGTGCAAATGTTGAGTTTAACGGGACCGTTTGCGAAGTATGTCCGTAAGAGGAAAGAATCTGTGATACATGAGAGCATCGGGTAAGCGCTAAAGGGGAGCGCTCATCATAAAGAAGTGCAACAGAATAACCCATTTATATATCCTTTATTAGTTTCCGCCTTTATCACCGGGACGCCTGCGCCTTCTCGGAGTGGGAGTTGGAGAGGGGTTTGGCTTAGGTGCTGTGGTTTGTGCAGTCGCTTTAATTTGTACAGAAGTATCTGCAGAAGCCGGTACTCTGCGGCGTCTCGGTTGTTGTGATTGTGTTTGTTCAACGGGTTGCTGCTCATGCTTTGCAGGTAAAGCTACAGAGGTAGAAGCCGTTGAAACATGATGTCTGCGTGTATGTCTTGACTCGGGTGCAGAAATCATTTCAGGAGTCGTTTGAGCTGCAGGTACTGAACTCCTGCGCCTGGTAGGACGTTGATTTGCTTTTGGTTGAACGGGAGTTTCCTGTTGTTTTGATTCTACAGCCACAGCCTGTCGAGTTTTTGCCGGCCGCTGAGTTTTGGCAGGAGACTCTTTTGTAGTCTGAACGGCAGTGGCTTTTACCTTGGAAGAGGTATGCGTTCTTCTTCTTGTAACCGTTGCTTTTGATTCCTGCGGCTGAGCTTCTGGCTCTGTGGTTTGGCGCTGAGAAGCAGTTCTCGTATGCTTTCTGAGAACTCTTCCTTGTGCCTGCTGTTCCTGAGTTTTTTCTTCTTTGGCTTGTTCATTGGAACGCGCTGCGACTTTACGTTGAGTTCTTTGAGGTTCTGCTGCAGTGGTGCTTACCTGAGAAGGTTTGGCTTTGTAAAGCTCAGAAATGTCTTCTTCTACCAAAGATGTATCAAGCAGGTAGTAATCAGGATTATTGGAGCGGTCAAGCTCGGCAAGCTGAAGCATGATTTCTGCGGTTCCCAGTGATTCAAGAACTTCGCGGGTTACCGTGTCGGGACGTACGGGTCCGTTTTGCTCGGCGGCATGCTTCATACATTGTTCGCTGCAGGTCATATCTTTAAGGGCAACCGTAAATGATTTACCGTTTTCAAGACGCATGGTAATAGTTTCACGCGGTGTGTTGTATTCAACAATTTTTGCTTTGCCCAGCGGGGTATCAATAACTGCATTTTTCTTTGGAGCGCGCTGTTTAAAATCTTTATATGCTTCGAACTCATAGCGCAAACAGCACATAAGCCTGCCGCATACACCGCTGATTTTAACCGAGTTTAAGGCAAGGTCCTGTTCTTTTGCCATGCGAATACTCACGGGTTCAAAATCGCCTTTAAAGCGAACGCAGCAAAGCTCTTGCCCGCATGTGGCATAACCGCCCGAGAGACGAGTCTCGTCGCGGACGCCGATTTGCCGCATGTCAACACGCTGATGATATTCAGATGCGAGGTCCTTTACGAGACCTCTAAAGTCTATGCGGTCTTCTGCCGCAAAGTAAAACACTACTTTTTCTCCGCCAAATAAGAACTCAATACCAACAGGTTTCATATCAAGTTCATGCTTTTTGATAAGTTGCCTAAAACCGGGCATGGCTTCTTCGCCCTTTAGAGCGAGTTCCTCGGCATATTCTATGTCTTCCTGTGTTGCAACACGGAGCACCGGTTTGAGCGGGCTTTTGAGATCTTCTTCTGCGACATCAAACGCATCGCCGGTTACCAAACCAAACTCAGTGCCTCTTTCTGTAGAAACAATAACATGGTCGCCGTATACGGCTTCTGTGTCTTGAGGGTCAAACCAAAAGTCGACGGGACTGTAGTGCAAACGTACCGGTATAACTGTGATCACGCTTGTATCTCCTTAACAATACAGACGTTGTATTTTCATCAACAGAGCCTCGTATGCCAACAAGGGTGTTGCGTTAGCTTCAAGTGCTTCTATGCATGACTGTATATATTGTAACGCCTTTGTAATGCTCGTGGGACATAAAAGTTGAGCAATTTCTTTGCTTGTATTTATAAAGTCAGGACACGTTGGTTGCTCACAATACCCGCATTGTAAGGTAAGGCTGTCTCTGAGAAGCGAACGCATGGCATGAAGCTGTTCTTTGTAAGCCATGCGTTCACGTTGTGCAATCTCTCTTTTTTGCTGCTCTTCAAGATCATGGATTGCGGTTTTCGATAACAGTTTAGCTTGTTCGTTTACGAGAGTCTCGCTTGATTCTTTATAATCAGCAACAATATCTTTGGCTGCCTGAACAGCCTTTTTTGCCCGGTTTAAAAGCTCCTGTGAATCTGCACGAGAAAGGTTTGTGAAGCAATCAAGCGCAAACTTACGGGCGTTTTGACGGGGAACCGAGCCTAAAAAACTACGTGCCTGCTCAAGAGATGTACAACAGCTAAGCGCTTCGCAGGCCTTCTCGGGCAAAATACCAAGCTCGCTTGTTAGGGCCAAAACCATTGTTTCGTGCGAAACAGGCTTAAACGTTATGGTCTGACAACGAGAAACAATGGTAGGTAAAATCGCATCGCCCGATGTACCCAAAAGAATAAAAACAACGCTTCCGGGCGGCTCTTCAAGACTCTTTAATAAAGCATTTGCCGAGGAAGGCGTGAGATTCTGTGCATCGTTTAAGATATAGACCTTATGCTGAGAGAGCATGGGCTTATAGTCGAGATCATTAATGAGATCTCTGATTTGGCCAATCAGGTAGCCTTGAGCGCTTTGTGGAGAAAGCGTATGTAAATCCGGATGTGTATCACTTGCAACACGCTGACAATCATCACAGATACCACAACATGAATTGCTGCAAAGAATCCCTTGTGCGAGTGCGCGGGCAGCCTCAAGCTTTCCTGAGCCTGAAGGTCCCAAAAATAAATAAGCATGTCCATATGAGTTTTGTTCGATGACATTCGATAAAAAACTGTAGACTTCGTTTTGACTGTACTTAATACCTTCTAGGAGGCGTCCGGTTAATGTCATAAACTACTCCGAACAATCAAAAGAAAAATCTATGCAGTCACTTAATGCGGCTTTTACCTGATTCCAAACTTCATCTTTGGATTTACTTGCATCAATAGTAATGAAACGGTCAGGCTCAAGGAGGGCGAGCTTTTGGTAACCTTCCTGGACTTTATACATAAAATCGATGCCGGTCTGTTCAATCCTGTCGGCTCCGGTAACTGTAGCCCGTTTGAGCGCTATAAGAGGATCAAGTTCAAAATAGAGCGTTTTATGAGGTACTATGTCACCGCAGGCCAATTGGTTCGCGCTTAAAGCAAATTCGAGACCAAGCCCCCGGCCAAAACCCTGGTAAGCCGTTGTTGAGTCATAAAACCTGTCACAAATTACATAGGCGCCTCTAAGGAGAGCCGGTTGAATGGTCTCTTCTATTAACTGTGCCCGGGCGGCTTCATACAGCAACAGTTCGCTTTTAGCATCTATCTGAATATCATGAGAACTGAGAACAAGCTCTCTTATGCGTTCTCCGAGCCTGGTAGCGCCGGGTTCACGGAGAAATACTGTTTCAGACGGCGAACAGGAAAGAGCTTTAATGAGTCTTTCGCACTGGGTGGTTTTGCCGGTACCGTCAATTCCCTCAAAAGTAATAAGGGTGCCCTGGTATTTATGCTTATTTTTATTCTCATGAGAATTTTGAGACAAATTATCTAAATCCATACTTGGCTCCTTTGCTTTTTAGTTATTATATCGTAAAGGATTATGTTTTGGAAATTTTTGAAATTCGAGAGTTTAAAGATAAACCTATTATTTTGATTTGAAAATAATAAATTATAGTAATAATAATAGTAAGAAAAATCTAAAATTTAAATAGAAAATAAAAGATAAAAAAATATCTGCATAGATTTTGTGTATCTGATACTAAAACATTTTGAAACGTTTATTATATATTTGTGTTCCGTAATTCGCTGTGGGGAGAATAACATGGATATTAAAAGGTACCTCTCACTTCATAAGGCTTTCAATGAAGTGAGACAAAATACAAATCCTGAGCAACGCGTCATTTTTGACGAATATGCTATTATGTGTCTGCTGAGTGAGAAGAAAACTCTTTCGGCCACTCAAATTGCACGTGAACAATGCATATCTTGTCCTACCATGACGCACAGAAGCAGTCATTTGACTTCGCTCGGATACTTGCTTTCCAAAATGAATGAGCGCGATCACAGAAGACTGGATTGTTCGCTCACTCGTAAAGGTTCGTTGGCAACCACAAAAATCACACAAAAGGTAATTGATACGCTTGCCGAAGATGACGTTCTTCATGGATTGTCACCAAAAGAGATTATCTCAATCACGATTCAAAGCGGTAAACTCCCACTGACAGCTGATCAACATATTCTGTTGGCTTATGCGGTTGATGATTTGGAAACCGAACCCGTCATGAATATTGTCCGCAATACAAATCTTTTACAGCCAACTGTTTCAATGGCTTTGGTACGTCTTTGTAAAGAAGGCTTATTAAAGCGAGGCGAAGAAAAATCTGCCAATGAAAAGCCGGGTTATACCATAACAAAAGCCGGACTTTCTTCTGCGAAAAAGTTTATTAAAGCTATCGAAGCGCTTTCTTAAGCTTATTTCTCAAAATGTTTAAAAACCCGCTTGTTGATTTTATTAACAAGCGGGTTTATTGGTCAGATATTATGTATTAGAAAACAACTCAAATTAGTTTAAAAAATATAGTTGTACTTTATACTCAGTTGTGCAATACTAATGGAAATCACCCCGGAATAGTGTACATGGAATCTGACTATGGTTCATAAAGCCTTGGATGCCATATGTGAATTCTGGAAATTATGACCGGGGTTTCTTTGCAGTTCGATGAGCAATATAACAATAACAAAGGAGATATCGTGAAATTCTTCCTCGATACCGCGGATTTAAACGAGATCCGTGAAGCCGAATCTTGGGGAGTTATTGCCGGTGTAACAACAAATCCGTCGCTTTATGCAAAAATCGGAGGAAAGCTTGCAGACTTCGAAGAGCATATAGCTCGGATATGCAGTATAGTATCGGGTCCGGTCTCAGCAGAGACCACAGCTATGACACGAGACGAAATTGTTAGCGACGGTCTTAGACTCGCAAAGATCGCTCCGAATGTAGTTGTAAAGATTCCCGTTATGGCCGAGGGCCTTGCCGCAACACACGAACTTGCTAAACATGGAGTAGCTGTCAATATGACGCTTGTTTTCTCGGCACCTCAGGCAATTTTGGCTGCACGTGCAGGCGCCAGGTACATTTCTCCGTTTATAGGAAGATTTGACGATATCGGAGAAGACGGAGTCGAACAATTTTCAACAATCCTTCAAAGCGTACATGCTTATGATTATGGTCATGAAGTAGAAGTTATAGCTGCTTCGGTCAGATCTTCAAATCATGTTACTCAATCTGCTCTTATGGGTGCAGATATTGCAACCGTTCCGTTTAGTGTACTTAAAAAGTGCATTGAGCATCCGCTCACTGACCGTGGACTCAATAAGTTTCTCGAAGACTGGAAGAAAGTTGAACAGGCATGAGTGAGCAACTTCAATTAGATTTGCCTGAAATTGTCGAAGCAACTGTTCAGGAGCAGGAAGAAAAAAAGCCAAAGAAACGTTCTTCTCGAACACAAAAGAAAACAGTGAGCGAAGAAGTCATCGCAGAAACTCAAGAAACGCCTCTCAAAAGAAGAGGTAAAAGAGGACCTAATAAAAAAACTTCAGCGCCACAACAAACAAAACCGTCTCAAACAGAAACCGCAACAGACGAAGTCGCATCTCAGGAGATTAAGCCAAAACGTCGTACAAAAAAGACAACGGTAAAAGATTCTCAGCAGGATGTTTCTCAAAAAAAGAATCCTCGGGGCAGAAGAGCGCGTAAAGAAACAATAGAGACTCAGGATCAACCGGTTAATCAGGACCAGAAACAACAAGAAATAATTGAGCCGGCAAAAGCTCAGGCCATTTCTATAGAAGAACTGGAATCGGTGCAAACAGATACCATTGTAAAGAGAAGGTCTATTGTTGATTTTAGTGAAGAGCTAAAAGACGAATCTTTAGAAACTACTCAAGAAAAAGAGCCTGCAAAACCTTATCAAAAGAAACGCAGGAAGACAAAAAACACGTCTAAACAGGAAGCAATAGTTTTAGATGCAGACCAGCTTGAAAGTTTTGATTATGAACCTCAGTTTGAATATGAATCTGAATTAGCTGAAGATATTCAGGCAGAAGAACGAGTACAATCAGAAGAATCGAAATCAGAAGAATCACAATCTCAAGAAGAGCCAATTTCAGTAGAAATCGCAAAACCGGGCGTACGCCGCAGGCGCCGCAACAGGCAAACACAAAGTCAAGAGACCGAACAGCAGACTTCTAATAAAAACTCAAAAGATACGACAGACGAAAAAACATCTTCAGCTGATAATAAAGAAGATTCTGTCGCCAAACACACATTTGTTGGCCGTCAGGCAAAACGCTTACAGCGTGAACGTCAAGCAAACGCTTTTGCCGCTCAAAAGCAAAAGAATGCGTCTCCTGCAAATCAGCAGTCAAATAATCGTAAGAATAAAGATCACAGACAACATGAAGTAGTTGAGCCTAAGACAAGCCGTGAAGAGCTTGAGGCGCTCAAGCTTTCAGATTTGAGATCGCAGGCTGTTGATTTGGGAATTGCAACGGCAGGCGTCAAGAAGAATGTTCTTGTTGATTCTGTCTATGAAGCTCTTGTTAAACAAGAAGGATTCTTCAATTTCCAAGGTATACTTGATATTGATAAAGACGGAACGGGTTATGTACGTGCGAAGGGATATTTGCCTTCAGAGAACGATATTTTTATTCATCCGTCAGTTATTAAGCAGAATTGTTTGCGCAAGGGCGATGAAATTTATGGAATAGCATATGGGAACGGTTCGCCCGAGCGGAATCCTCAGTTGCAAAAAGTGATTACTATTAACGGACGTGACCCTGAGAGTATCACAAACCGTCCTCGTTTTGGTGATCTCACACCGGTGTTCCCTTCAGAATCGCTGCGTATGGAACACGGCAAGGATTCTATTCTGGGCAGGTGTATTGATCTTGTTGCTCCAATAGGAAAAGGACAGCGTGGTCTCATTGTTTCTCCGCCAAAAGCCGGTAAGACTACGGTACTTAAAAAAATCGCGGAGAGTATTGCAGCAAACAACCCTGAAGTACATTTGATATGTCTGTTGGTTGATGAACGTCCTGAGGAAGTAACAGACATGCAGCGCTCTATAAAGGGCGAAGTTGTTGCATCAACCTTTGACATGCCTTCAGAGAATCATATTACTGTTGCGGAACTTGTTATTGAGAGAGCAAAACGTATAGTTGAGCTTGGCGGTGACGTAGTAATTTTGCTTGACTCAATTACTCGTTTGGCACGAGCTTATAACCTCGCACAGCCGGCAAGCGGACGCATTCTTTCAGGCGGAGTTGATTCTACTGCATTGTATCCGCCTAAACGGTTCTTAGGCGCGGCACGCAACATAGAAAACGGCGGTTCTCTGACAATTCTTGCCTCAGCTCTTGTTGACACCGGTTCAAAGATGGATGAAGTAATTTTTGAAGAATTTAAGGGAACGGGCAATATGGAGCTTAAGCTTGACCGAGATCTTGCTGATCGCCGTATATTCCCCGCTATTGATCCGGTATCTTCGGGCACAAGAAAAGAAGAGCTCTTACTCGATCCCGGAATGGCGCCCTTTATTTGGGGTCTCAGACGTCTTTTAGCAGGCATGAATAACAACGAGCGTGCAATGACACAATTAATAAAAGGTTTAAGAAATACTAACAATAATGAGGAATTTTTAATAAGGAGTGCAAAAAAGGCTCAATTAAATGATTCAATAAACGGTGAACTTTAAAACTTTGGTATTCACATTTGCAAAGAAGCGCGTATAATATTACTTGACAAATAAACATTCCGGACAACGGAGACACACCTTGAAACGCACCAGCCCGTTGTCGCAATGCAAAAGCTGCACGCATAAAAGCGCGACTTCTCAAGCAGAAGCGACGTTTAACAAAGTATCTTCTCATATTGTTTTAACTAAAAGAAAAGCAAGCACTGCAGGTCTTTTTGGATCTGCAGTGCTTTTTTCTGCTCCGGCTCAGGCTCTCGCTGAGAATGCTGAGTCTATGCCGGTTGTGCCGTATGTTTTGGGTGCAGTTTCTGCTCTCATTGCTGTAGGTGCAACGGCAGCAGCCTGGAGATTGATAACTAGCGGCTCTTTGCTGAGTAATACAAAGCCAAAAATAACTTCGAGCGATTTAACAGGCGTGCTTTATCCTGCAGATACAACAGGCGTGCTTTATCCTGCAGATACAACAGGCGTTTTAGACCTAGATCCGGATATTGCCCTCGCTCTCGAAGAACTTACGAGTACTCCCGTTATAAACGAAAGTAAAAGTATTTCTTTTGGTAAGATTGAATCGCAGGAACAGATTATGAAAGACAACTCAGCTCTCTTCACGTTACCGGTACAGAAAAAGTCTATTCCGGATATCTTCAAGAGAAGTAAGAAACGCAGACTGGATGCCAGTGATTATGATACATGGATTGATTCTCTGGTAGACAGTATGTACGGCGATCAGTCAAATATCGAGAATACACTCGTTAGCAGCCAAGTTTCGAATATAGATCCTATTGCAGAACAAATGAGTCCTCAATTAAACAACACTGACAATTCTACCGGTGAATTTATATTCACCTTGAAAGATCCCTATACAAGCAGCGATTTTGAAACTGCAGCTTTTCTCAAGATAAGTATTGATACGCCAACAGAAGAGTTTATGGCACAAAACCAACGGAATTTAAATCCGGATAATACCCATATATCTGACTATGTCGCCCCTGTAGTGGGGCCAAGATATGCGTCTCTTCATGACATAGAACATCATCTTGAAGCATTGGATGCCTCAAACGAACCCGCTGCCATAGCTATTCGAGAAAAGAATCAACAGTTCAGAGCAGAACATCCTCGCCAGGGAACACCAACAGCAGCAATGATACCGGATGTTATGCAAGCGCAAAAGCCAATCAAATTTAAGTCCGATACCAAAATGTTCACATCAATTATTAAACGCGGGCAAAAAGAAAAGAACGCATACAGCGATGTTCCGACTATTGCAAGAGGAAAAAGCGTTCGTAATATTGTAGTGCCTGAAATTGATATTCCAGAACAATATTATGCTCCGGTCTCATATACCGTGCAAAAAGCAGATATTCATGCGAATGATACAACTAATCAAGCAGAAACAGTATTTAAACCAAATACCAATCCGAGCGTAACCGCTGCAGTAGCTGCTGCCTATGCTAACGCAGCCTATGGCAATGTTCCTGTACATTCAAATATTATTAGTTTTGAGCAAGCCCGTCCTGATCTCTCGGCAAGAAGCGCCAGAGTTATGCAAATGGTAAACAATGCCATACCGCAAAAACCGGAACCGCAAAGAATAACTTCAAATGATATTAATCGTGATGACGCAATAAATGCCGTAGCTGCATCTGCAATGTGGTCAGGCGATGCTATTGCTGCAGTTCCCGTTGATGATACAACAACAGACTTTAACAGTATTCAGCCCGATACCCAAAACATTACTTCAAGTGATTACATTGAGCGTTTGGTTCAGGATGAATTTGAGCATCGTCATGAAACGCCGGCCCAACGTAATGCAACACTTGGTCAAATGAAAGTAATAGACACCGGCGTTATGCGTCCCGTTCCCTTAGACGCAGGATTTAAACATCTTCGTCACCGTGCGTAATTTTCCGGTTAAGGAAGAAGAGCTTTTCTCTTAAAAGAAGCGGCTGTAATGCATAGAGTTCTGAGCGTTTTATGAGGCGAAAGCGATGAACTCAATGTATTACAGCCGTTTCTTTTAAGAGAAAAGCTCCGGAAAACATTTATTAAGAACTTCTCCAATATCGTTAAATAATTATGAAGGAACTATGCTATTCTCAAAAATGAAAAATAGTTCTTGACTTGTAACGAAAATGAGTCGATTATATCAGATCGTTCGCTTGAGCCAAATAAAGGCTTTGGAGAACAAGATGTACCTTGAGAGCCGGATAGTTGAATATGCAAGTGAGACACTTATAATAGTGTGACAGTGCACAAATTACAAGAACAAAGTAAGACTTTTCTTGCTTTCGTTCAATTCCTTTATTTTTATTTAAT
>JAFWFL010000068.1 GCA_017515595.1 Coriobacteriales bacterium | reverse complement strand
CAGCCAATATCGATCCTAAAATCCCCTCAAGCAGAAGCTTGAGGGGATTTTTGTTTTGTGCCAACGTTCTCTTTGTTACCTAACATATACACAAAAATCTCTCACATGTTGGGAGTATTTCGCAGTATAATTTAAAGGTTTTTATGCTGAAGAAGGGAGCGATAACTATGGAAGCTATCCAATCAGGGTTTACCGCTGTAATTTTGGCTGCCGGTGAAGGTACGCGAATGAAGTCAGCCCATCCCAAGGTGGTCCATGAGGTTTTGGGACAACCCATGGTTTGCTGGGTTGTTGATGCCGCACGCAAGGCCGGAGCTACACGCATTGTGGTTGTTGTGGGCAACGGTGCAGATGAAGTTGAGGCACTGTTTGCAGGTTCTCCTGATGTTGAGTGCGTTATGCAGTCCGAGCGCCTGGGTACCGGCCATGCCGTAAAAGTTGCCATAGAGTCCGCACGCATTTTTGACGGCCGGGTCTTGGTTTTGTGCGGTGACACGCCGCTTCTTAAGGCTTCTACCCTCTCATCATTGGTAAAAGCTGCAGCAGATCCCAGCTGTAAAGGCGGCACACTCCTCACTATGACATATGATGACCCCACGGGTTACGGAAGAGTGATGTGCAAAAATGACATGATGGCGTACCGCATCATCGAACAAAAAGACTGCACACCCGAGCAGGCAAAATGGAACGTATGCAACGCCGGAGTTTATTGCTTTGACGCACAGCAGCTTCATATTCACATTGGTGATCTTACCTGCTCAAATTCGCAGCATGAATTCTATCTCACCGACATGATTGAGCTTCTCTATAATGCCGGTACCCCCATGAAGCCATTCCGTATTCCGGATGCTGACGAGCTTATGGGTGCCAACTCCCGCATTCAGCTGGCCGAGGCCAACAAGACCATGCAAAAGCGCATTAATAACCAGCTTATGGCCCAGGGTGTCTCAATGCTTGATCCTGACCAGGTATGGGTTGGCCCCAATGTAACCATCGGTAAAGATACCATGCTTTTACCCGGTACCATGCTTATGGGCTACACCTCCATTGGCACCGAGTGCCTCATTGGCCCGCAGACCCGCCTGACCAACACAAAAGTTGGAGACTTCTGTACGGTTGATGAGACGGTTGCAGACCAGGCCACCATTGGTAATTATGTAAGCTGCGGACCTCGCGCATACCTGCGTCCTGGCGCTGTGCTCATGGACGGCTCAAAGGCCGGTACCCATGTTGAAATCAAGAAGTCTGTCATTGGACCAAAATCAAAGGTTCCGCACCTCTCTTATATTGGCGACTGCACCATTGGTTCCAATGTCAACATTGGAGCAGGCACCATAACCTGCAACTACAACGGAAAGTTCAAGAATCCCACCACCATTGGCGACAACTCCTTTATTGGCAGCGACACCATGCTGGTAGCGCCCGTGAACGTAGGCTCAGACTGCACCATTGGAGCCGGCAGCGTTATTACCAAAGACGTCCCCAACGGCTCACTTTCTCTTGAACGCACTGAGCAGCGCATCGTTGAAGGCTGGCTCCCCCGCTGGGCGCGCAAAGAGCGCGAACCGGAGCCTGAAGTATCACAAGAGCAAGAAACAGCTCCTGCTCCCGCAGAGGAAAATAAGTCCGAAACAATGTCCGAATAAGCATTTTTCAGATTAGCGGCTCAATTCCGGGCGGGTTTCTCGGCCAATACCTTTTAGCCGAGAAACCCGCCCGATTTTTTGCTCAAGGAGTGTGACAGGAAACAAGTTGGTGCCATATTCAAAATATGGCACCAACCTGTTTCCTGTCACACTGACTCACTTGCTCAACACTTTTTTTGTTTATAAACTGTAATACCATAGGCATGGAACACATAAACAGGTATTGTATAGAGGGTTGAATTTTATCTTGTTTTTTGTGTAGGTTTGGCACACATCTGAGAGGGGCTATGCTCATGGCTGTCGTCGAAAAAAGCATGAAGCTGTTTGCCGGGTCATCAAACGTACCGCTTGTTCAGGCAATTGCAGCAAAACTGGGTTGCGAACTGGGGGCGCTCAGCCTTAAGCAGTTTGCAAACGGTGAAATCTATGCCCGCTACGAAGAAAGCGTACGCGGCGCTGACGTCTTTATTATCCAAAGCGTTGCCGGACCCAAGGTTAACGACATGCTCATGGAAGTTCTTGTTATGGCAGATGCCGCCAAGCGCGCCTCGGCACGCAGCGTCACTGCTGTTATCACCCATTATGCATATGCCCGTCAAGACCGCAAAGCAATGCCTCGCGAGCCCATTACCGCCCGCCTTGTTGCCAACCTGTACGAGGCTGCCGGCATTGACCGTATGATTACCGTTGACCTGCATCAAGGCCAGATTCAGGGCTTCTTTGATATCCCCGTGAACCATCTTACCGCCATGCCGCTGTTTGCCGAGTATTACAAGGCCAAGGGCTTTGACATGGAGAACACCGTAGTGGTCTCGCCCGACGTGGGCCGTGCAAAGGCATCTAAGCGTCTTGCTGACATGCTTGGCTGCTCAATCGCCGTTGCTCACAAAGACCGTCCAAAGCATAATGCTGCCGAGGTCATGGGTATCATTGGCGAGATCGAGGGTAAAACCTGCATTATCAACGACGACATGATTGACACCGCCGGTACTCTGTGCGGCGCCGTCAAAGAGCTCAAAGCAAAAGGCGCAGGAGATATTTACGTTGGCGCCACTCACGGGCTTCTCTCAGGCCCCGCTTTTGAACGCCTCGAGCAGGCGCCTATTGTTGAGGTAGTTGTAACTGACGCCGTACCCGTACCTGCCGAGCATCTTGGCGAGGGCAGCAAATTCAAGGTCATCTCTCTAGCCGACGAGTTTGCAAAAGCTATTCAGAACGTCTTTGACGAGACAAGCGTAAGTGCCATGCTTGGCGTGAATCCCGAGTTCTAAACCTGCTCTGCCGCCCCATGTCTCGCGACTATCTTTTACAAAAGCAGCAGCATAAAAAACAGGCTGCTCAGTCAGGACAAACAAACCTCCGCACTGCCGCAAACAACCCTAGTGGCAGTGCGGGAGGCGTAAATGGGGCATCACAATCTGCAAAAACAGAACCCATACAGCTCGTGTGCGGCTTGGGCAACCCGGGAACCGAGTATGAATTTACGAGGCATAATATTGGTTACCTGACTATAGATGAGCTTGCCCGCATGTACAACGCTTCTTACTGGAAGACCAAGCCCGGAGCATTGGTCACAGAGATTACGGTTGACAGCCGCAAGATTATCCTCGTAAAACCCACCGCATTTATGAACGTAAGCGGCGGGCCCATAAAAGCCGTCGCAAGCGAATACCGTATACCCGCAGCCGGCATTCTTGTGGTACATGATGATCTTGAACTCGCTGCCGGCAAAGTCGCTGTGCGATTTGGCGGAGGACTTGCAGGCCACAACGGGCT
This sequence comes from Coriobacteriales bacterium, assembly GCA_017515595.1. Taxonomy (GTDB): domain Bacteria; phylum Actinomycetota; class Coriobacteriia; order Coriobacteriales; family UMGS124; genus RGIG5691. Next base: position 1,716 of record JAFWFL010000068.1, on the reverse strand, counting down.
GCGTTCTCTGAGCGACAAGCTTACCACCCCAAACTTTGGCCGTGTTCGCTGCGGAATCGGAAGACCTCCGGGACGCATGGAGCCGGCAGCGTTTGTGCTCAAAGACACGCGCGGCCAGGAGCGCGATGAGCTGCTTTTTTTGACAGCAGACGCAGCACGTGCCTGCGAATACGCGCTTATGCAAGGCATCAGCCAAGCCTCCGCGCATTTCTCGGCCCATTAACACACTGTAAAGGAGCCAGCTATGATGAATACATCACACATAAATCCTCGCATATCAAGGCGAGCATTTATATGTTCTGCAGGCTCTTTTGCACTGTTTGGGGCAATTGCCGCTTCCGGCTGCGCTGAGATTGGGCCGCATATTGACCCTCAGCCTGGAGATACTCCACAGGATGAGACCAACACAGCTCAGACAGATAGCGCTGACGCAACCGTTGAGAAAGACCTTGCTGCCCGGACTCCTCTAGACATTGCTACGCTTACCGGCACGCTCGACGAGCGAACAGCACAGGTTCTTGAAGCGCTCACACTCGAGCAAAAGGTAGGCCAGCTCTTTATTATACGTCCCGAAGGCCTGATCAACAACAACTCCGCTCTCACCGATGATTCATACGGCGATATTCAAAGTATTTCGGAGACCTTTGGACATAACTACGTCGAGACTCCTGTGGGAGGAGTTTGTATCTTTGCGGGGAACATTGTTGAGCCTAACCAGCTCTATGTCTTTAACGAGGGAATTCAATACTGCTCGCGCCATGCAACCGGCCTTCCTGCCTTTATCGCCATAGATGAAGAAGGCGGCCTCGTAAGCCGTATCGGAGGCAAGGCCGGTTTTGAAATCGACAACGTTGGCCCCATGCTCGACGTAGGCTATGAGGGGCCTGGTTCAGCCTATGACGTAGGTTTATGGATTGGCACTTACCTGCGTGAATACGGTTGCAACCTTGATTTTGCTCCGGTCGCCGATGTGGTGTATGACCCCTACACCTCAAGCATCGGAAACCGCTCGTTTGGCGCTGACCCGGCTTATGTGGCCGAGTGCGTGACCTCAGAAATCGCCGGTTTTAAAGACGCGCTCATGCTTTGCTCGCCCAAACACTTCCCCGGCATTGGAAACGCAGTGGGAGACTCCCATGACAGCAGTATTTATACCGAGAAACCCCTCGAAAACATGCTCCAGGAAGAGCTTGTCCCCTTTGCTGCGGCTATAGAGGCTCAGGTTCCCTTTATCATGGTGGGCCATATTACCTGCACTTATACCAATTCAAATCTCCCTGCTTCGCTTGATCCCGCCATTTTGAAGGACCTTTTGCGCAAACAGATGGGCTTTGACGGCATTATTACCACCGATTCACTCGAGATGGGCGCTGTTGGTAACCTTTATGGCTGGGATAATATTGGCGTCGCAGCTCTCGACGCCGGTGTAGACGTAATCCTTATGCCCGCCAACTTTAAGGTCGCTTACCAGGGCATTCTCAACGCCGTCAAAGAAGACCGCCTCACCGAGGCCCGCATAGATGAATCAGTAACCCGCATCATCCGCTGCAAACTCGCCTACCTGGACAGCCTTCAGCAGGGATAACACAGAGGGACGGGGGATGTGTGTGGTTTTGGATAACACAGAGGGACGGGGGATGTGTGTGGTTTTGGATAACACAGAGGGACGGGGGATGTGTGTGGTTTTGGGATAAGACACGCTGGTTTACCAGCGTG
>JAFWFL010000067.1 GCA_017515595.1 Coriobacteriales bacterium | reverse complement strand
TTGCTCGCCTCGAAAAAGATGCAAGCGGCTCTCTTGAAATAGCTGCGCTTAAAGAAGAGAACAGGCGGCTGCGGTCAGAACTTAAAAAAGTGGCAAAGAAAGAGGAAAAGCAACGTCTGCAAGCCGATAAGCTTAAAGAAGAGATCAAAAAGCTTAAAGAAACACTATCCGATCTGAAACATGAAAACTCTCGCCTTGGATTTGATGTTTGCGTTGCCCACTCTGAATGGAAAGAACAGGAAAAAAATAAAAGCAGTCGATAAGCGGAGATTTGAATGGAAACAAAAAGCGCAGTCTTTAAGTAAAAAGCTCAAAGAAGCTCTCGATGAAAACAAGTATCTCAAAACTAAGGCCAATAAAACAAGCTTAAACTCAAGTTTGCCTCCTTCTTCAAGCGCGACTTTAAAGCCCATTCAGAACTTGCGCATAAAGTCAGGAAAACCGCAAGGAGGACAGATTGGCCACACAGGTGCTAAGCGTAGCTATCATAAACCTACCAACACCGTCATGCTGCCTCCTCTTTTATCTTGCCCTCACTGCGGAAACACCCATCTTAAAGATATAGGGGCACATGTACGCACAAGACGCATAACCGATATTGAAGTTGTAGCCATAACAACCGAATGGCAGGCAAAAAGCTCTTGGTGTCCTGACTGTCATGAAGAACTATATCCGCCATTTCCGGCCGAACTTAAGAATGAAGAGAACTACGGCACAAACATCCGGGCATTTCTCAGTTATCTTACTGACGGGCTTAATGTCTCAATAGATAACGCAAGAGGCTTCTTGCGTGAGCTTACCGATAGTGAGGTAGACGTTTCAAAGGGTTATGTAGCCAACATAAAACTTGAGTTTGAATCGCGTGCTAAAGCAAACGTTGATGAAATCTTTCAGGCAATCACTTTAAGCCCCTATGTGGGAGTAGATGCAACCTTTATGAGATCGGGTGCACACATAAGCTATATCTACAATTACAATACGCCATACCTTACCTACTACCAAGCCTCCGACAAAAAGGGAGACGTACCTTTACAGCTTGGTCCTTTAAAAGATAGCCAGGCAACCATTATTGGAGACCACGATAAAAGCTACTATGCATACGGATTAAAACATGGTGAGTGTAACGCCCATATCTTGCGCTATCTTAAAGGAGTCATACAAAATGAACCAAAACGCCTCTGGGCAAAAGATATGAAATGCATACTCGATGATGCATACAAGATCGCTCATGCAGCAAGAGGAAAAGAAGGGTTTGTCAGTAAAAGCTCATATGAAGAAATATCTGAAAGATATGACGCTGCTTTAGAAAAAGCTTATGCCGAATACATAAAGGATGGCCCCTATAATTCCAAATACAAACCAGAAGGCATCGCGCTTTTTAAGCGTTTGAAAGAATATAAAGACAACCACTTACTCTTTCTAAAAGACCCCAACGTACCTTTTACTAATAACGCCACGGAACGTCTCTTGAGATGCGCAAAAGGAAAGCTTAAACAAGCCGGAGGCTTTAGATCAACCAAAACCGGAGAAGCGCCTTTTTGCAGCTTTCTTACCATCACCAAGACTTGTCAGCTCCAAGGCATAAACCCATACCTTGCGGTGCTTCAGATATTTAAAGATCCGTCACAACTCAAACTGGTTCCTGATGATCTGTGCCTGTCCCGTGTTATAGAACCGTGTGAACAGTAGCGTAAACAGTATATGTTTATATTAGTTATAATTCTTTTTCTTGACTACGTTGTACCATTACATTATAATCAATTAATGTTGATGTGTATATTTTGATAATTTTATATGTATATAATGGTTTTGTTTAAGATTGTAGGGCGAGTTGTATTGCTTGCCATAATTGTATTAATTATGCAAAAAAGTAATGAAAGGCTGTGATTGGATTATTACCAAATATACCCACAAGAAGAGTAGCGATTAAAACAGTAGTTTTCGGTACTATATTAATACCAGTAGCAATACATCTATATTCAATTACTTGTTGTGGCTGTTCAAGCTGATCTTCATCAAAGTCTAGCTCGAGTAGTAAAGTAGCGAAATAGGTTGAACATATGACTAAAGTACTGGTATCTCCAGTTATGAATACTTTAATGGGGCATCTGAGATTAGTGATGGCTGGGGGAATGTAATAAGATACGATGGTAGCAGAAGCAAAAGTACTTATTCCATGGATGGCAGAGAAACCTGATACAATTTCAACTGATTAGGAGGTTACTATGGGAAACAATAATGGCGGTTGTATGTCCATACTTATAATAGCTGCAGGCATATTCCTAGGTTTAGCAGCTTTTGCATTTTTAGGATAGATGTCATATTGACTTCTGAGCTTCCTATTGCAATAATTACAATAGTAATTTATATTAGTAATCGTTTTCTGAATGTTTTTGATTTGATCGTACCATGGGAGTTTGCACATTATCATTTAGGAGATCTTTGTGGTGGCGTGCTTTTCCCTGCATATGTAAATATGCTCTCGAGAGTATTTATACATAAATACCTCATTAATGGCTGGGTAAGCTCGCTTATCATGTCGATTGTTTGTTGTTTGTGTTGGGAGGTCTTAACACCTATTATTACGCAAAACAGTACTGCCGATCCTATTGATGCGATCATGTATATATTAGGTGGAGTTATTTATATGATTTACCATAGTTATGTACAGGAATAACGATGGTAAAAGTTTTGCTTTTATCAGGAAATGAAGTAAAACAGCATAAAACAAATATTATGGAACATAATTTGTTTTAACATATTCTCAGTTACTATTGGATTACTAATTCTTATTGAAAGTGTCTGGGGATTAAAGAGTATTGTAAGAACAGTTTTTTGAAAATTCCTTCTCATCAGTTAATATAGCAATATTAGTAACGAAGCCGTTTGCGTAGTAATGATGAGTATGACGAAGACACAATGTGTATACGCAGAATCCGGCATCTATCATATTATAGTCTGTGATGATTACAATTTATTTTCGAAGACAATATTGATTGTAATCATTATCTAGCGACATTACAACAGTACTGTACTGTACTGTACTGAAGAAGATAATGCAAAAGTTTTGCATTATGCTTCATAGGCAAGCACGCTTATTATTTTTCGCAGTTCAATGATGCTATGCCCAGTTATTATTTAGAAACGTCTTAATATAAGTCATGTAATGCACTACAACGAAGGATATGACCATATAGGTCTATTTTTCAGAACAGGTTTAAAAGCGAAGTGGTTTAGGGTAGCGCATATTTGATTGAGGTTGTTAACTACATTTATTACAACCTAATCGAGGTTGGTTTGGTAAAAATACGCGAACAGTTTTCCCGGAGTAGCCATAGGGATTATCTTAATAAACCATGGATTTGTTGTACGAAATGAATACTTGGTATTATTAATGATCTGGAGAAATCTCAATGTTTTTATCGTGCGAGTGATAGTATTGAGTTTCAGCCACTAATTGAGAATAACAGGATCCGTCACTCTTATACTGAAGCGTCACAAACCACATATGAGCACCTTGGATATGACGATTTATCTCTTTTGAAACATTTGCTAAATCAGAGGGATTTGAGAAAATAAGAGAGCCAAGTGGACAACGCCTCTCATTTTGGTAATTATAAAGATTGGTGAGTTTGAGATATGCAGTTGTTGTTCAGTGCAAGCATCGTGAGAACTTTCCATTCTCTGACCACGTATCAGCCATGAGAAATCGGATTGGTTTCTCAGTAACAGAATTATCTTGCTATAATGCACCCATGTGGCATTAGCTCAAAGGGGGGCATTATGGCACGGTTTTTTAAAGTAGTATTTGAAATTGTTGCAATCCTCATCGTTCTTGCTGCAATTTTTATAGGAGTACTTTCTGTTTTGGAGTACAACCCGGCAAGTTCTGAACCCATTGATATTGAGGGCAAAACTACCCGCACACTCGCGCAAGGCGATACCTTAAGCATGGTAAGCTGGAACATTGGGTATGGCGGTCTTTCTCCGGAGGCCGACTTTTTTATGGACGGCGGCAAAAGCGTTCAGTCAGTTTCGGAGCCGGGAGTTCTCTCAAACATCTCACACATACAAGCATATTTGGCCGAACAAGCTCCTGATATCATACTGTTGCAGGAAGTAGACGTTGACTCGGCAAGAAGCTATAACATTAACCAATCGAGGATGATCTCGAATTCCTTTGAAAGCAACGTATACGCGAGCGCCTTTGCCTATAACTTTAACGTCTTGTTTGTGCCATACCCGTTCCCGCCTATTGGCAAGGTAAACAGCGGAATCCTTACGCTATCCGCATTCGATGCCGGCACAAAAGCTGAGAGAATTCAGCTGCCGTGTCCCTTCTCTTGGCCGGTACGTGTTTTTAATCTTAAACGCTGTTTGCTTGTTGAGCGTCTTCCGGTTGCAACTAAAGACGGCACAACCAAAGAGCTGGTAGTCATAAACCTTCATCTCGAAGCATTTGATGACGGAGCGGGTAAAGAGGCACAGACTGCACAGCTTGTTAAACTTTTACAATCAGAGTACGAAAAAGGGAATTACGTAATTGCCGGCGGAGATTTTAACCAAACGTTCTCTACGGCAGAAACCGGTGCATACCCGGTCCAGTCCGAGGACATCTGGCAGTGCGGTCACCTTGATGCCTCTGTTTTTGGCGAGCATTTCTCTGCAGTTATGGATGCCGCAACTCCCACATGCCGTTCTCTTGACAGGCCTTATGACCCTACAGACGAGAAGTTCCAGTATTACATGATTGACGGCTTTGTGGTATCTGATAACATCAAAATCAACAATCTCAAAACTCTCGACACCGGCTTTGAATATTCAGACCATAACCCCGTAAGAATTGAGATTACGCTTTTGTAACGCTCTCATCACAGACCCCATCATAAAGCATATGTTTTGAAAAAGCTTCCCGCCAGCGACCGAATGTTCAACCGTTTATCGCGTGTATTTAAGAATTTTTTGCATTCGTAACATTGCACACGTATACTGTATTTTTACACGTAACTCTCGGGTTGCGCGGTATCTACCAGTTCTCTTTTGAAAGGCTCCGCCATGGCACTTGTTGTTGCAAAATTTGGTGGCAGCTCTGTAGCTACTGCAGAGCGCATCAAGAATGTCGCGTCACGCCTTGTGGCCCGGCACCGTGCGGGCGACCAAGTGGTAGCTGTTGTATCTGCTATGGGTGACAACACAGACTACCTTGTTGACCTCGCACGTTCTATTAATACCAATCCGCCTAAGCGCGAAATGGACATGCTTCTTTCTACAGGCGAGCAGGTCTCCGTTGCTGTTCTTGCCATGGCGGTTGAGGCTTTAGGCGTGCCGGCTATTAGCCACACAGGCGCTCAGGTAGGTATTTATACTGACGATACCCATACAGCTGCCAAGATTGACCATATTTCTGCCGAGCATATTCGCGATGATCTCAGTGAAGGCCGTATTGTGATTGTCGCCGGATTCCAGGGCATCAACTCGCGTGGTGAAATCACTACCCTTGGCCGTGGCGGCAGCGATACTACGGCGGTTGCACTCGCGGCGGCCATACAAGCGGACTTCTGCGAAATTTACTCGGACGTAGATGGCGTTTATACCGCCGATCCGCGCATTTGTCCGCGCGCTCACCGCATAGATAAGCTCTCGTATGAAGAAATGCTTGAGCTCTCAAGCAACGGAGCAGGCGTTTTGCAGCTGCGCGCCGTTGAATTTGCCCGCAAGTACGGCGTGGTAATCCACGCATTGTCATCATTTGTAACCGACTCTCCCGGTACGTTTGTTATGAAAGCAGAGGACATCATGACCAATGATTCAATGGAAGGCCCCGTGATCTCGGGCGTTGCACATGACCTTTCCGAGGCGAAAATTACACTGCGCCATGTGCCTGACATACGCGGTGTAGCCGCCATGCTCTTTGAGCGCATGGCCGAGCTCAATGTTAATGTTGATATGATTATTCAGGACATCAGTCATGAAGGCCTCACCGACATCTCCTTTACCGCTCCTCTCAACGATGTCGAGAAACTCACGCCCGCTTGCAAAGAACTGAGCGAAACCATTAAGGCCGACGGCGTTGAGATAAATACGCATATCGCCAAGGTTTCCCTCGTAGGCGCCGGTATGAAGTCATATCCGGGCGTCAGCGCAAAAATGTTCCGCGTGCTTGCCGACAACGGCGTAAACATTTCTATGATCAGCACGAGCCCCATTCGCATTTCGATCATTATTGATGCAGACCAGTGCGAGCTTGCCGTACGCGCGCTCCACACTGCATTCGGTCTTGATGATGAAGATTCCTCCGGATCAGTGAAGGTAGTGAGGTAAATGCCATACGTTGACTTTGCAGATGCTAATGCCCAAAATCAAAAGAAGGGTAACTGGACAAAGCCCATGCCCAAAAATCCTGTTGTAGCGGTAGCAGGAGCAACCGGCGCAGTAGGCCGGGAAATGCTCTACTGCTTAGAGGCTCTCGACTTCCCCGCAGCAGAAGTCATTCCGTTGGCCTCGGCTCGTTCGGCAGGCCAGAAGCTTCCGTTTAAGGGCGGAGAAATTGAAGTTCGCGAGATGACCCCCGAGAGCTTCCAAGGTGTTGACATTGCTCTCTTTAGCGCTGGTGCCAGCATTTCTAAGGAACTCCGTCAGGCTGTGACAGACGCCGGCGCCGTTATGATTGACAACTCGAGCGCCTTCCGCACCGAGCCTGATGTTCCGCTCATTGTTCCCGAGGTTAACCCTCAGGATATCGCCTGGCACAGCGGTGTTATTGCAAACCCCAACTGCACCACCATACAAATGGTTGTCGCGCTTAACCCACTGCGTGCTCTTGGCCACATTGACCGCATTATTGTTTCGAGCTATCAGTCAAGCTCAGGTGCAGGCGCCAAGGGTATGGCCGAGCTCCAGGCCCAAACCGCGGCTGTTTTGGCCGGCGAGCCCTTTGAGCCCAAAGCATTTGCACATCAGATTGCCTTTAACTGCATTCCTCATATTGACGTATTCCTTGATGATGATTACACCAAAGAGGAATGGAAGATGGTTGTCGAGACCAAGAAAATCTTTGGTGACGACACCGTTCAGGTAGCCCCTACCTGCGTACGCGTGCCCGTACTTCGCTGCCACTCCGAAAGCATCAACCTTGAGTTTGACCGTGCCGTAAGTGTTGCTGATGTTAAGAAGGCTCTTGCCGAGGGTCTCCATGTGGTTCTCGAAGACGATCCCGCCAATAACGTATATCCTATGCCGGCATTCCACACCGGTTCGTTCGACACGTTCGTAGGCCGCGTAAGGCGTGACCCCACCGTTCCCGGTGACCGCGGCATAGCGCTCTGGGTTGTTGCAGACCAGCTCCTGCGTGGCGCTGCATATAACGCTGTAGAAATTGCCAAACTTCTTGTAGAGCAGGCATAAAGTTCTGCCTAGAGACACTAAAACGGCCCCGCAGAGATTGTTCTGCGGGGCCGTTTTTATTGCATCAACTGCAAAATAGGGCAGGAGCTGCACCTCTGCCCTGCCAACCATTGCGATTTACAGCCAGTAAGTGGTTCCGCCAACAACTATATACCAACCACTGGGATTACTGCCGGCATGCTGATACACAATGCGGCCGTAATCATCGCGGAGCAGTACACTGCCATCGCTGTTAAAACTGCCAATGATGTGCGTGCCCTTATTGGTAGTAAAACCAAAGGTCGAAGTTGTTTCCCAGGTGCAATAGACTTCGCGACCGTCTGAGCGCAGGAACGACACTGAGCTGCCTACCACATGTCCGGAGGTGCTGGGTCCAACGGGTGCCGGTTTGGTTGACGGAGTAGATGAAGAACCGCTGTAGCCGGTAGGATTGCCGTTCAAAGCCTCATATTTAAGAATACGGCCAATGTTTACTTCTTCAACATAGCTCAGAACGCTCTCGTCAAAATCTTTAGCTTCAACAGCCGGCACATACCACGACTTGCTGTTAAAGTAATTGCGCATCTCTTCTGATTCAAATATATAACCGTGGCGCGCGTAAATCTCGTTGCGGGCAATCTTGAGTTCCCAGGCGGTACGTCCGCGTAAATCAGCGTCGCCCAAGTATTCAAGATGGCTGTTGGGGAAAATAAACTGGTTAGACCAGGTGCCGGCTCCTCCGCTTTCATACTTCTGAATGAGCTTGATATTTGCCCACTCTACACTGTTAAAGACACCCTCATTAAAATGCGCGGCATCATACAGAGGTGTATACCAGATCTTTGAGCCAAAATATGACTGAAGGTCAGGACTGCTAAAGGCATAGCCGTGACGGGCATAAATCTCGTTGCGGGCAAGATAAAGCTTAAATGACGAGCAGCCCTGTAAATCATAGTCGGTAAGGTATGCAGTAGAACTTTGTGGGAAGATATAGCTGCTCTTAGAGCTTGGATCAACGCTCCCTCCCTGCTCATAATTAATAATACGGCCAATATTTAACTGCTCTGTATAACTCAGTACGTTTTCGTCAAACGAGTTTGCGTCATAGAGCGGTTTATACCAACTCTTACCACCAAAATATGCCTTGAGATCAGCGTTTTCGAATATGTAGCCATGACGGGCATAAATCTCGTTGCGGGCAACATACAGCTCCCATGCGGTCTTGCCGGCAAGATCAGCATCTGTAAGCAACACCGTTGAACTTTGCGGGAATATATATGACGAATCAATAGTAGATGAACCGCCGGTACCCTGTTCATACTTTTTGATGAGCCCAATATTCTTTTCTTCAATGTAACTCAGCATTGTGCTCTCGTTAAACGTTGAAGCCGTATACTTTGGAACATACCAGCTCTTGGTATTAAAATAGCTCTGCAGGCTCTCGGTGGCAAAAATATACCCATGACGGGCATAAATCTCGTTGCGGGCTAGGTAAAGCTGGTAACCGCTCAGATATTTTACATCAGCATCAGTAAGCTCACGGGTACTGCTGTCTTTGATAATATAGCTGTCATCAGCATAAGCCATCTTTACCGGAGCAAGAGTATCCACCACACATGTTGCGCAAATTCCTGCCACCGCCAATCCGGCTAAACTGAATGCGAGCATAATCCCAACCGGAACCGCTTTTATTGCCATACTCTTTTGCTTTAGCATTTTCATCCCATCCTCACAGCATTCCGATAAACTACATATTCGTAACATTACCAACATATAGTAGACCGTTGGGTAGCCTATATCGCATATATGGTATATTTGCGACTTAGCGGGTATTTTACAACAAACTTATGGTAAATATAAGCGTCATAATTTGTGCAGACTTCTGCGATATCCTGTACAATAGTACAAGAAACATTTGGAAGGCATCGTTTACGTTCTCCGTAAACAAAAGCCAAAGGCATTTTGCACGTAAAAAGAAGGACCGGATCATGAATCCTGCTATTGTTATTCCAACCTATTGGTCCACGACTGACCGCCTGGGCACCCCGGGAAGCACATATTGCTATGATCATGCAACCCCAATTGATGCCGAGAAACCCCAGCTTGACGAGTGTCTTGCCTCACTAGAACAGGTCATTGGACTACAGCATGTCATTCTCTTGGTTGTAGCCCCTCCGTCAATAGAGCAACAGGCTGTGAAGCGCGTAAAACAGCTGGCAGATGCTCATAACACGCCCGGTGTCGTGATTGTTGACTCCTTTAAAGCCCTCACAGCAATGAATATCTTCAGAGATATACTGCCACAGGACATAGGTGAGCCAATAGGTCTGCGCGGCTACGGTGCCATTCGCAATATGGGACTATTAACCTGCTGTGCTTTGGGCTGTGACCTTGCGGTGTTCATTGATGATGACGAGGTTGTGCTTGACGCAGATTTTCTCGCCAACGCAACGTATGGCATTGGCCAGAAACCTCGTTCAGGAGTACCGGTTATTGCTAAATCCGGATACTTTTTAGACCGGCGCAATTCAGCGCTTGCAGACAGACGTCGCGTAGAATCATACAACAAGTATTGGGCAAAACGCTCAGAGTTTAACCAGTGGATGACACAAGCCCTCGCAGGACCACGTATTTCTCGCAGCAACACCCTGTGCGGCGGCTGCTTCGCAGTACATGCCGAGGCATTTACCCGCGTAGCATTTGACCCCTGGATTACCCGCGGAGAAGATCTCGATTACTTCTTTAATCTGCGTTTTTATGGCATGGATGTGTGGTTTGACAACAAGTGGCGCGTCCGTCACAACCCGCCCCGCATACAAGACACCGCATACAGGTTCTTGCAGGATGTATACCGCTGGACTTATGAACGCCGCAAGATTGAAGTCTGCAATACCAACATTGACCTCCATCAAATAACGCCAGACCAGCTCATGCCGTATCCCGGCCCCTGGATTGGCCCTGATCTGCCCAGACGCATTAAAAAGACCTCAACACTGAGAACTCTGCGTACAAACGAGAAGAGCTCGTATCTAAAAATTCGCCGCACGGGCATTAAAGACGCCGTTGCCTATGCTGAGGAAAACTGTACACGTTATCTGGAGTTCCAGTCTTATTGGAACACCATAGCAAGCCAAGCATGGCAAAACGAGCAGCTGGTTCATATATTTATGGCTGAGGGAATGCTGAATGATGCAGTTGCCCAGCGCATGGCGCAACGCAACTCTATCTATGATGACGAGGCAGAACAGTAGACCTGCTGCCTTGCAACCCCTCATAATAAAAACGTTGCCATAACCTGATTGGAGCTTGATGGTTTTTTCACAGTACGGCAATCTCATGAGCGCGGAGGACTCCATTGACCGCCTCCGCGCGAATCAAACAAAGCAAATTCTTTCTCTCGCCTCAAAAACGCTCGAATACATGCGTGGCGGTTTGAGCGTAGACAATTGCCAGGCAGTATGCAAGCTCTTATTGCCCGAGACTCCCGCCATGGCAATTGCTATGACTGACAATCAAAATGTTTTGGGCTATGCCGGAACCTATGCAGATATGTTCCCGGTTGGGCACCCCATCAGAACTGCGGCAACACATCGTGTTCTGGCCTCTCAGCAACCTGAGGTCTTTTTAACGGCACAAGAACCTGCACTTGAACCTATGCAACAGCATATTGTTATACCTGCGGGTATTGTTATTCCGCTCATAGTTCGCAAACGGTCTGTGGGAGCGCTCAAACTCTACTACAAAAGCCCCGCAAGCATTGATGAAACCCAATGTGCGATTGCCGAGGGTTTTGGCGATTTGCTGTCTACTCAGCTTGGTATGTCAGAGCTCGATCACCAGGTAGAACTTGCGACAAAAGCCGAGCTCCAAGCCCTGCAGTCGCAAATCAACCCTCATTTTCTTTTTAATACCATTAATACCATTGCTTCGCTTATTCGCACAAATCCCAGTCATGCCCGCGAGCTTTTGCGTGAGTTTGCGGTGTTTTACCGCCAGACACTTGAAAACTCAAATGATCTGATCCCCCTTTCGCGTGAACTTGAACAAACGCGGCGCTACATGCTCTTTGAAATAGCCCGTTTTGGCGAAGACCGCATTGTGGCCAATCGCAACATAGAACCGGGATTGGAAGAAATAAAAGTACCGGCTTTTATTGTGCAACCCGTGGTAGAAAACTCAATAAATCATGGAATGCGCCCAAATGCACCGCTTCACCTTGATATCAACATAATTTCAGACAAAGAAGATGTTATTATTACAGTTCATGATGATGGCTGTGGTATGACACAGGAAGTAGCTCATGATTTGCTTGCGATCGCGTCTGCTTCTCGCAAAGGTACAGGCATAGCGCTTCGCAATGTAAATGCCAGGCTTAAAGCCTGTTTTGACCCACAGTCAGGCGTGACCATTGAATCTGAGCCCGGAGTTGGTACGGTTGTGCGTCTCTTGCTTTGCGGAGCATTACGTACTTCTCATTCTCCTCAAATTTGATTACAATGGTGTTTGGTATTGGTGCTCTTGATTGGTGCTCTTAAGGGAGTTTTGGCTTATGCTTAAGGCAATGATTGTCGACGATGAAGTTCCTGCCCGTTCGGAACTGCGGTTTTTACTCGACGAAATTGGCGGAGTCGAGGTTGCCGTAGAGGCTGCTTCTGTTCGCGAGGCAATTGAAAGCCTCAAAGAGCGACGCTGTGACGTCGTTTTTTTGGACATCAACATGCCCGGTGTAAACGGCATGCAATTTGCCGAAGCCTTAAATAAACTTAAGAATCCCCCTGCTGTGGTCTTTGTAACCGCATACAGTGAATACGGCGCTGACGCATTTGGCGTCAATGCTACAGACTACCTGGTCAAGCCCGTCGAAACCGAGCGTCTGCGCCAAGCCGTTGCCAAGGTAAGCGCACTCGTAGGCACAGCTCAAAAGAAATCCTCAGCCGAGCGTATCCCGGTAGAAAAGGGTGGTAAAAAGATCCTTGTTCCTACCGAGAAAATCCGTTATATCATGGCAAAAGATGATTATTCCTGTCTGTATACCGAGGATGACCATTTTCTCTCAACCATAAGCCTGGCTCAGCTTGAAATTCGTTTGGCCGAGGCAAACTTCTACCGCGTACACCGCCGCTACATTGTGAATCTCAACTATGTGAGCGAAGTAGAGAGTGTCCCCGGCGGCACTTTGCTCCTGACCATCCGCGGCGATAACGAGAAGATCCCGGTAAGCCGCCGCCGTGTTGCCCCTCTCAAAAAAGTCCTGAAGCTCTAGTAAGACAGATATCAGGAAGACGACAACACAGAGGCAACACAGAGGGACGGGGGATGTGTGTGGTTTTGGACGGTGACAGAGGGACGGTTCTTGTGTCACCG
>JAFWFL010000066.1 GCA_017515595.1 Coriobacteriales bacterium | reverse complement strand
GTGAATGCGACGTACTGATTGTTAAGTAATAGGTTTGTGATTAGAGAACAGTTTTTGACTTACGAATAACTTATATTTTAAAAAAGGGCTGTAATACATGCCATCCTTCGCTTTCGCCTCATAAAAACGCTCAGGACGGAATGTATTACAGCCCTTTTTTAAAACATAAGTTATTCGTAAGTCAAAAACTGTTCTCTAATCACCATATATATTACTTAACATACTTTTTAAACTTTATTTTGCTTCGGCCCATGTTGGACCTGTGGCGCATGAAACAAGCAATGGAACTCGTAATTTCACGACATTCTGCATGATCTCGGTTACGATTGACGAGAGCTCTTGGACTTCGGTTTTGGGGCAATCAAAGTCTAGTTCGTCGTGGACTTGGAGAATCATTTGAGCTTTGAAGGAGTCTTTGCGGAGACGTTCCTGAACGGCAATCATCGCGAGTTTAATAATGTCTGCGGCAGAACCCTGCATAGGATGGTTCATTGCGGTTCGCTCGGCAAACTGACGGAGGTTAGGAATGCGTGCTTGTATCTCAGGAACATGACGTTTGCGTCCAAACATGGTGGATACCCAGCCATGTTCTCTTGCAAAGGATACTTGCTCATCCAAATAATCTCTGACACGAGGATACGTGTGGTAATAGCGGTCGATTATATCTTGGGCTTCGTATTGGGTAATTTTGAGTGTCTGAGAAAGACCGTAACTGGTTTGGCCGTAAACAATACCAAAGTTTACCGCTTTTGCACGGCTTCTTTGAGCAGGTGTAACATCTTTTGGATCAATGCCAAAGACTCGGGCGGCGGTTTCGCGGTGGAAGTCTTCTCCGTTAATAAAAGCATCAATAAGACCGGGATCCTGAGACAGATGTGCAAGAAGTCTCAATTCAATTTGTGAGTAATCGCATGAGAGAATAACGTTTGAAGGATCTCCGGGAATGAATGCTGTACGGACCATTCTGCCAAGCTCACTGCGAACGGGAATATTTTGGAGATTCGGATTAGAAGAGCTTAAGCGGCCGGTTGCGGTTACCGTCTGGTTATAGGTAGTGTGAACACGCTTATCTCCCGGCTCAAGTTGGCCCGGCAGAGCATCAAGATAGGTAGATTTTATCTTCATTCGTTCACGGTAATCCAGGACATCAGCCACAACGGCAGAGCTCTTGGCATACCCTTCGAGCATTTTAGCGTTGGTTGAGTAGAATCCGGTCTTTGTCTTTTTAAGAGGCTTTCCTGTCTCCGGGTCTTTGGTAGGAAGACTGAGGACATCAAAGAGAATATGAGAAAGCTGCATAGGCGAGTCAATATTAAAAGTCTCCCCTGCCGCTGTCCAAATTCTTGATTGAATTTCCTGGATTTGCTGACCCAATGCCTGAGATTGTTTTTTTAGCTCTGCAAGGTCTAGATTCATGCCGGCACGTTCAAGCTCAACAAGTACTGAGATGAGTGGTACTTCGAGTTCTCTGTAGCACATCAGGGCCCCGTCAGCTTCAAGCATAGGAGTCATAGTTTGTTGCAGTCCACAAGCAGAAACTGCGGCAAGCATACCAAAAGCCTGCTTTGAATATTCTTTAGCGTCTTCTTGAGGCAAAGACCACGGTAAATAATCGCTTACTAAAGATGAAACACTATAGTCAGATCGGTCTGAGTTCAGAAGATACGCAGCAACGGAACAATCAAACAGATGAGTTGTATCGAGAGAAGCGATATCGAGTAAACATGGTTCCGAAGAATCGGTAGGAACAAGTTTCTTCAGATCATCTTTTACAGAGAACGAAGAAACATAACCTGATTTATAAGCAAGCGTTAGTGCCTGCAACGCTTCTTCATTCTCAAAATGCAAAACCTTGGCAGGTTCTTGTGAAGGATACCCTTTGGGAATAGACTTCCCGTTGGCGCTGTTCTGCGTTTCATAAGAAGCGCTTACAAGGCTTTTTAATCCAGATGCATTAACCTCAACTAGAGGTATATGATTGAAATCCGGTTCTTTATACGCAGATACGTCCCACCCTCCTGAAGTTGCAATCCATACATCAAGTCCGGAACCAAACAAAAGCGTCTGTTCTCCGGTATCAGAATGAATGCCGAGAAGACTTTTTTGTTTAATAGCCTCTTTAAGTGAACTTAAAGCTTCTGAACCTTCAAGAACATGCTCATCAAAGTTTGGATATTGCTTAACTTCATGTGAGCTTTGTGATCCATTGCCATCTTTGACGAGCGACAATATGCGATGTTTCAGAGAAACAAGTGCGTATTCATCAAAGACTTTTTTGGCTTCTTGTGCATCAAATTGCGGCCATGCGGCTTTTTGAGCATCAAACTCAACAGGAGCATCAGTTCTGATGCGTGCAACTTCACGCGAAATCAAAGCATCCTGAGTATGTTTCCGAATGTTTTCTCCCATCTTGCCTTTGATTTCTTGAGCGTGCGCGAGTACGTTGTCAAGATTTCCATACTCAACAATGAGCTGGGCTGCCTTTTTTGGCCCAATTCCGGGAACTCCGGGAATATTGTCGCTTGTATCTCCCTTAAGTCCATAGAAATCAGGAATGAGTTCCGGACGCACTCCTTCGTAAAGCTCAACTACATCTTGAGGATAATAAACAACAACATCAGTTATCCCCTTTTTGGTAGCTACTACCTGAACCTGATCAGTAACAAGCTGGTAAGAGTCCCGGTCTCCCGTTATAAGAAGAATATGGTGACCCTGCTCAACACCCATTCTTGCAAGTGTTCCAAGGATATCGTCGCCTTCCCAGCCTTCAACTTCGCAAATAGGGATTTGCAATGCATCCAAGAGCTTATGTGCAACCGGAAACTGTTCGCTCAGCAAGGGATCACGCGGAGGACGCTGAGCTTTATACTGAGGCAGCATCTCCATGCGAACCTGAGGTGCACCCTTATCAAACGCAACAATAATACCGTCAAGCGCAAAGTCATCGGCAAGCTTGAGCAGCATAGAAAAGAACCCAAAGATAGCATTTGTTGGCGTTCCGTCAGGCGCAAGCATCGTAGGCGGAATAGCATGAAATGCCCTATGCATCAGAGAGTTCCCGTCAATAACCGCATAAGTCTTTTGTCCCTCAAGATTATCCATAATTCATCGATGCCTTTCTAAAATGCTTTCTTTTATCGTAATTTTACGTCCAAGGCCCCTATGAAACAATTCCCATTTGCGTTATCCTTACACACTCAATAACAGTAATGATTATTTAAGAACAAGGGGGTGGAGACACATTTAGTTCAGAGCGTTTTTATAAGGCAAAAGCGATGAACTCAATGTGTCTCCACCCCCTTGTTCTTAAATAATCATTACTGTCCGCCCATGTACAACTTACGCCTAAAAGGAAGCGAGCAAATCATGCCTCAGAATCCCAGTGATTACTATGGTAGCAAGGTTTTTAGCGAGAGAGTCATGCGCGAAAAACTTCCAAAAGATACGTATAAGGCAATGATGCGCACTATACACGACGGCGTTCCGTTGCCCATTGAAGTTGCAAATGTTGTTGCCCATGCTATGAAAGAATGGGCTATCGAACAAGGCGCTACTCACTATACGCACTGGTTTCAGCCGCTTACCGGCATCACGAGCGAAAAACATGATTCGTTTTTGAATCCTTCAGAGAATGCCTCGGCAATTATGTCATTCTCGGGCAAAGAGCTTGTTCAAAGTGAGCCGGATGCTTCGAGCTTCCCAAGCGGAGGTTTGCGCTCAACATTTGAAGCTCGCGGTTATACCGCCTGGGATCCCACAAGTCCTGCTTTCATAAAGGATGACGTTCTCTGTATTCCGACAGCATTCATTAGTTACCATGGCGAGTCTCTCGACAAAAAGACTCCGCTTTTGCGCTCAATGACAGCAGTTTCTGATCAAGCAAAACGTGTACTCGCGCTCTTTGGCAAAGAGATCCCGCGTGTTGTTACTACGGTTGGAGCTGAGCAAGAGTACTTCCTTATCAAAGAAGAGGATTTTGAAAAACGTCCAGACCTTATTCTTACCGGTAGGACCCTCTTTGGCGCAACTCCTGCTAAGGGTCAGCAGCTGCAGGAGCATTATTTTGGCGCTATCAGGCCTACAGTGAGCAGGTTTATGAAAGAGCTTGATGAAGAACTCTGGAAGCTTGCCATTCCCGCAAAGACTAAGCATAATGAGGTCGCGCCTACGCAGCATGAGCTTGCTCCGGTATATGAAGAAGCTAATGTAGCAATTGATCATAACCTTGTGGTCATGGAGCTCATGAAAATTATCGCTTCTCATCATGGCCTGGTATGTTTACAGCACGAGAAACCCTTTGCCGGTATTAACGGAAGCGGCAAGCACGATAACTGGTCGTTAAGCGCTGATGGTACCAATCTTCTTGATCCCGGTGATACCCCCGAGGATAACCTCCAATTTCTCGTATTTCTCTCATGCATTATTGCCGCCGTTGACGAGTATCAGGATATGCTTCGCGTGAGTGTTGCTTCTGCGGGTAATGACCACCGTTTAGGCGCTCATGAGGCTCCGCCGGCTATTATTTCCATCTTTTTGGGTGACCAGCTTGCAGCCGTTGTAAACTCTATCATTGACGGAACTCATTATACTTCGCACGACAAAGAGTACATGAACCTTGGCGTTCCGATTTTGCCAAATCTTTCGCGCGATTCAACAGACCGCAACAGGACTTCTCCGTTTGCATTTACCGGCAATAAGTTCGAGTTTCGTGCGCCCGGTTCTCGCCTTAACTTAAGCGATCCTAATATGGTGCTTAATACGGCTGTCGCAAAAGAACTCAAAGCTTTTGCAGATAAGCTTGAGTTTTCAAAAGATTTTGAAGCTGATGCAATGGAATTTGTCCGTTCAATGCTCATTGAACATCAAAACATTATCTTTAACGGTGACGGCTATTCAGAAGAATGGACAATCGAAGCACAAAAACGCGGTCTTGAGAATCTCAGGACACTCCCTGATGCAGCGCCTACAATGCTCCGCGAAAAGAATATCGCCCTTCTCGAAGAATTCCATGTTATGAGCCGCGTTGAAACGCAAAGCCATTACGAGATTAAGCTCGAGCAGTATGCCAATTTGGTAAACATAGAAGCACATACCATGCTTGATATGACCAACGAGCTCATTCTCCCGGCTGTCAATGCCTATGCAGCTGAAGTTGCGGGTAACATTGCCATTAAAAAAGAGCTTGGAGCATCTTGCAGAGGCGAGACAAAACTGCTCGAAAGGCTTACCAAGGGTTCTGATGATGTAAGCGATGATGTAGACGTTCTGGTTCATGCTGCCAAAGCAATGATGAGAGAGACTGATCTCCAAGCCCGGGCCAATGCATGCCGTGACAGCGTGCTCCCGGCAATGGATGTTCTCCGCAAACATGTTGATGCTCTTGAGCTTATTTGCTCAAAGGATTACTGGCCCATTCCCACGTATAACGATATTCTCTTCTATTGCTAAATATTTATAAAAGCAGCCAGAGCTTTTTAACCGAGAAGCCCTGGCTGCTTTCAGCCGGAAATCTTTAAAAGATTGTTATATTCCAAGCTGCTCGTTGAGATCGAGCCATTCGAGCTCGAGGGCCTCGATTTGCCCGGCTATGTCTTCGAGTTGTTTTTGATACTTACCCAGTTGTTCAAAGTCAGTGGCATTGGCTTCGAGCATCTGTTTTTTGACTTTCTCAGTAAGCTCATGCTGAGTCTCGAGTTTGCGCTCAACACTTGCCAGCTGTTTACGTAACTTGTATTCCTCGGCTCTCGGTAACTGTGTTGATTGACTCGGTTGTTGAACGGTGCCTGCTGTTTGAACGGGTTTTGTTACCGGAGCGGGTTTTGATTGCTCTTTTTCCTGTGCCTCGAGGGCTTCGAGAAAACCATCAACGCCCTTTGGTACATGTACCAGGTCTCCTCCCATAAGCATGTATTGGGAGTCTGTTACCCGTTCAACCAAATAGCGGTCATGACTTACCAAAAGGAGTGTTCCGGGCCATGAGTCCAGAAGGTCTTCGAGAACAGCGAGCATATCGGTATCCATGTCGTTTCCGGGCTCGTCGAGAATAAGAACATTCGGTTCACTCAAGAGAACAAGCAAGAGCTGCAGTCTTCGCTTTTGACCACCAGAAAGCTCCTCTACACGTGTGAGCAGCTGGCCTTTTTCAAATCCAAGCTGTTCGAGAAGCTGCGTTGAGGTATATTCCTTACCGTCAATGGTATAACGGGACTTCACAGTTTTGAGTGTATCTTTTACCGTTTCACCGGTGTGAGCTTCGAGCTCGTCAAGCCGCTGAGACAAAACGCCAATTCTTACCGTTTGACCAATCTTAACGATTCCCGAAGTAGGAAGAATTTTGCCCTCAATCATTCGTAAGAGCGATGTTTTACCGGCTCCGTTGCTCCCCAAAATTGCCCATCTGTCACCGGGACCAACAATCCAGTTTGTCTTGTTAAGGACCTTGTTGTCGCCATATGACAGAGTGACATTCTTTAATTCAATAACCTGCTTACCAAGACGTGTCATTGCAAGACGTTTTAGCTCGAGCGTATTGCGGGGCGGCGGATCATTCGCAATGAGGTCGCGCGCCGCTTCTACTCTGAACTTTGGCTTTGTGGCACGTGCCTGCGGACCTCTTGCCAGCCAAGCAAGTTCTTTGCGCAAGATATTCTGACGACGCTCTTCTGTTGCGCGTGCCTGACGGTCTCGTTCTACTCTCTGCTGGATATAGGCCGAGTAACCGCCCTCAAAGGGTTCAACTTTACCGTCATGTACTTCCCACATAGAGGTGCAGACTTCGTCGAGAAACCAGCGGTCATGGGTAACTATAAGCAAAGCGCCTTGACCCGGAGCCCAACGGGTATTGAGATGATGCGCAAGCCAGGTAATACCCTTCATGTCGAGATGGTTGGTTGGCTCGTCCAATGCGAGAACATCCCAGTCTTCTATAAGAAGCCGGGCAAGGTCACAGCGTCTGCGCTGTCCTCCTGAAAGTGAATTTACCTTTGCATCCCAGTCAACGTCGCCCAGAAGCTCTGCAATAATCTTGCGGATTTTAGCATCACCGGCCCACTCGTGGGTTTCACGGTTACCAATAACTGCTTCTCCAACACTCATATCGCCGTTTAGCGTATCATTCTGACCCAAAAGGCCTATTCTCAAATTCCGTCTGAGTGTACGCGAACCACGGTCAGGTTCCAAACGGTTACTCAAAAGGTTAAGAAGCGTAGATTTACCGTCACCGTTTTTTCCAACTATACCGCGCCGGTCGCCCTCGGCAACGCCTAAAGTAACGCCACGCATAACCACGCGCGTGGGATACTCGAGCCACATATCTTCGCAACTGATGAGAATACCCAACGTTTACTCCCCTCTTAAGAGCGCCTTAGACGCTTGGCCAAACGCTGAACAGCTGATGCCTCAGGCAGATGTAAAACCAACGCAATGCCATATGTTACAACCAAAGCGACAATGCCGGCTATCATAACATAGACAAGAGCAATGAGAATATTGCCTTCAAAGGGCGTTACAAAAGAAGTGAGGAGTGTCAGAACGCCAAAACCGGCAAGAGCGCCTAAGACGCCGAGCACAAGAGATCTGAGCGCGCTGAAAACAAGCGGTAAATCAATACCATCAAGATTAACTTTACGTTTAAGATAGAGGTAGCACCAGATGCAACCGAATACAAAGAATGCTATTTGAGCAGCGGCAATACCTTCAAGATCAAAGCCTACCCATGTGCCGAACCCTCTGCTTAATACAATGGTCAAGACAACCTGCAAAACAGAAGCCCCAACGTTTACAAGAGCATAGACGGTCATTTTTCGCAATGCGCTAAAGACTTTTTGCATAAACAGAAAGAGCGCATAAAACGGCAGAGATATTGCCATCACAAAGAGGTAATTGGCTACTAAGGTAACGCTCTCGCCGGTAAAGCTTCCCGCGCAAAAGAGCGTAACCAGAGGAACGCTGAACGCCATAAGATAGCACATAAACGGGAGCATAAAGAAGAGGTTCTGCTCTGTGCCGCGCACAACACCGCGAGCAAACTCATCCATGGCATTGGCAGCATAGCGGTCAGAAAGCTCAGTAAACAACGTAGTTGTAAGAGGCACAGATAAAAAGGCATAAGGCAAGGTAAACCATTGCCTTGCATAAAACAGTACTGAAGACCCGGCATCGCTCAGGCTCATGGCACAGGCATTTTGGACAGAAACCGTTACAAACGTGGCAACGGTCACAATAATTGTCGGAACGCCTAACGATACCGTTTCGCGCAGAGCGGGGTCATGCAGATTAATATGCCAGGGTTTTAAGGTAACCCCATGCTTCATAAGCGCGACAACCTGCATTCCCATTTGTATAAAGATACCAAGAGGGGTTCCAATGGCAATACAGAGTTTTCCAAGTTCAGGATCTTGAGGAGCAATGAACACATAAACAAACATCACGGTAATAACTACGAGGTTGTTTGCTATAGGCGCCGCTGAACTCCAAAAGTATTCTCTGCGCGCATTGAGTATTCCGCCCGCAACGGCAGCTACACCATAAAAGAGAAGCTGTATGGCAAAGAACCGAAAGAAATACGTTACAAGCTCGCGGTCTCCGCTTTGGTTAAAAAACATCTGAGTAAAGACAACCTCAGGTGCAAATATTCCGGCCAAAAGAGATACAATACCCAGGAATACCAGGACAATACCCATAAGCGTCGAAGCATATGCGTTAGCGCGGTCTTCTCCCTCACGTTTTTTGAGAGAAACATATACCGGGAGAAATGCTGTGACCAGAACGCCGCCCATAACAAGCTCATAGAGCTGGTTGGGCAAGTTACAAGCTACCTGATATGATGAGCTCAAAAGCGTTGTACCCATGGCAAAGCCCATGGCCCATGTTCTTATGAATCCGGTGATTCTGGAGATCATAATACAGATGCTTATGGTAAGGGCGCTTTTCCCTACCGCAACTTCTATTTCTTCTGACTGATTCTTTTGTTCCTGTTCCATAACTTAGCTCTCTACAAGGTCAACAAACTCTGCATGGCAGTGTTCTGCCAAGTCGTACGGATTCATAATAAGTTGGACGCCAATCTTCCCGCCGGAGATACCTATGCTGTCATAAAGCTGAGCTGTTTCATCAATAAAGGTTGGATACTGCTTCTTCATACCAACGGGAGAACAGCCGCCACGAACATAACCGGTTACAATATAAAGGTCTTTAATGTTGAGAAGTTCAAGCGATTTTTGATGAGCGGCACGCGCTGCTTTTTTAAGATCCAGATCATGAGCAACGGGGATACAAAAAACGGCATACGAGCTTTTGCCTGAATGACAGACGAGTGTTTTAAACGCGCTATCAGGATCTATGCCGCAAGCCTCGGCAACGCGTACCCCAATACCAACCGAAACTTCGTCTTCTACGTCATAGATATTTACTTCATAAGGGATGTGTGCTACTTCGAGTTCCCTCATGGCATTTGTCTTTTGTAAATGTGCATCTTTGGGCGACTGTGACATAAAAATCTCTCACCTTTTAGACATGCGTTCTTTGTCGCGTTTTAGGATGGGCGCGAGATAAGCGCCGGTAATGCTCTTTTTGTTCTTTGCAACTTCTTCAGGCGTACCGGTTGCAATAATGTATCCGCCGGCATTGCCGCCTTCAGGACCCATATCAATAATTCGATCAGCCACTTTTATAACATCAAGGTTATGCTCAATAACTACTACTGTGTTGCCTGATTCTACCAGGCGTTCGAGAACTCCGAGGAGTTGTCTTACATCTTCAAAATGCAAACCTGTAGTAGGTTCATCGAGAATATAAAATGTTTTACCGGTCTGTCTGCGGTGAAGCTCCTTCGCAAGCTTAACACGCTGGGCTTCTCCGCCCGAGAGTGTTGTTGCAGGCTGTCCGAGTCTCACATAACCAAGGCCAACATCATAAAGGGTTTTGAGCTTACGGTTAATATTAGGGATGTTCGTAAAGAAGGCAAGCGCCTCATAGACCGTCATATCGAGCACGTCGCTAATTGACTTTCCTCGATAAAGTACCTGGAGGGTTTCCCGGTTATAGCGCTTTCCGCCGCATTGCTCGCAGGGAACATAGATATCAGGCAAAAAGTGCATTTCTATCTTGATTTGTCCGTCGCCTTTACAGGCTTCGCAGCGGCCGCCCGGTACGTTAAAGCTGAACCTGCCGGGAGCATAACCGCGTGCCTTAGACTCGGGTACGCTTGCATAGAGCTGGCGCAAATCATCCCAAAGGCCAATGTAAGTGGCTGGGTTTGACCTGGGAGTCCGCCCAATGGGAGACTGGTCAATATCAATCACTTTATCAATAAGCTCAAGCCCCTCAAGGGTTGAATATGCTCCTACCGGGCGTGTTGAACCATGTATAGCATTGGTAAGAGCCGGAGCAAGAGTATCGGTAATCAGCGAGCTTTTACCCGAGCCCGAGACACCCGTAATGACGGTAAAGGTACCTATTTCTATATCAAGATCAACATCATGAAGGTTATTGGCTTTAGCACCGGTAAGGCGCAATACTCCGCGCCGGGGGTCTCTTCTTGTTTCCGGAAGAGGAATCATTTTTGTACCGGTCAGATAAGCGCCGGTGAGAGACTCACTGCATGCCTCAATTTGCTCCGGAGTTCCTGCGGCTACCACATACCCGCCGTTTTCTCCTGCACCCGGGCCCATATCAACCACAAAATCAGCTGCTTTAATGGTGTCTTCATCATGCTCAACAACTATGACGGTATTTCCCAGATCTCTGAGCTTATTGAGCGTTGCGATGAGGCGTGCGTTGTCGCGCTGGTGAAGACCAATGCTCGGCTCATCGAGAATATAGAGAACACCCATAAGACCGGCGCCAATTTGTGTAGCCAGCCTAATGCGCTGGGCTTCTCCGCCCGAGAGCGTAGTTGCCGAGCGTTCGAGCGTTAAGTAGCCCAAACCAACGTCAACAAGAAATCGGAGTCGTTCTTTAATCTCTTTGATGATGCGTCCGCCAATAAAGTTTTCACGCTCAGAGAGCTCAAGATTCTCAAAGAATGCAAGCTCTTCGAGCGTACTCATAGAGCAAACATCATAAATTGATTTTCCGCCCACCGTTACCGCGAGTATCTCGGGCTTAAGCCTGGCTCCGTGGCATGAATTGCATGGCTCATCACGAATGTACTGCTCCAGACGGGCTTTTATATTGTCGTTTGTTGTCTCGGTATACCGTTCAAAAATAATTTTTGAGAGGCCCGAGAACGTTGTGGTCCATGCGGTATGCCTTCCATCAACAGTATAGTAATTTACCGGGATTTTCTGAGTACCGAGACCATGAATAAAGGCATGTTGTACCTCAGGCGAGAGATCGCGCCAGGGTACGTCGTCCTCATATCCCAGGTAATTACTTACTGCGGCAAATATCTGTGGATAATAGTTTCCCATTCCAAGAACATTACCCAAAGCGCCGTCACTCACGGGCTTAGAAGGGTCAGAAATAAGCGCGTCAACATCAACCACTTTATGAACGCCAAGGCCGTCGCATTCAGGACAAGCTCCATACGGTGCATTGAATGAGAAATCCCGGGGCTGAAGATCATCAAGAGAATGCCCGTGAATTGGGCATGCAAGCGCAAGCGAATATTCAAGAAACTCCCCGGGAACTCCGTGGGCTTCATCTTCCATAAGCCAAACAGAGATATTCCCCTGTGCAAGTTTAGCGGCGTTTTCCACAGCCTCTGCTATACGGCCAAGAGCATCTTCCTTAACGGCAATACGGTCAACAACAACTTCAATGGTATGCTTAAACTTCTTATCAAGTGTGATGGTCTCATCTTCAAGACGTTTTACTTCTCCGTCTACTCTGACGCGCGAAAAACCCTCTTGTTTGAGATCTTCAAAGAGCTTGGTATATTCACCTTTGCGGCCCCTTACCACCGGAGCCAAAACCAGGGCTCTGCGTCCCTGGGCGCTTGCAAGAATCTTATCTGCAACCTGGTCTGTTGTCTGTTTCTCAATAACTCTCCCGCACTCAGGGCAATGCGGTATGTCAATGCGGGCAAACAAAAGCCTCAAGTAATCATAGATCTCAGTAACAGTACCTACGGTTGAACGAGGGTTCTTTGAAGTGGTCTTTTGATCAATAGAAACAGCAGGAGACAAACCGTCAATGCTATCGATGTCGGGCTTATCCATCTGACCCAAAAACTGGCGGGCATAGCTCGAGAGTGATTCGACATAACGCCGCTGTCCCTCGGCAAAAATGGTATCAAAAGCCAAAGAACTCTTGCCCGAGCCGGAAAGTCCGGTAATAACAACAAGCTTATCGCGAGGAATATCAAGAGAGATATCCTTAAGATTGTGTTCCCGTGCTCCTTTAATTACAATACAATTCTGAGACAACGTACTACTCCTCAGGACTCTGCGTTACCGTTCATCAAGGTTGTTAAATCAAAAACTGTTCAATAAGTGCATCGGCACATTTTAAACCGTCAGCAGCCGCACTCATAATACCTCCGGCATATCCTGCACCTTCTCCACAAGGATAAAGGCCTGAGGTAGAGATACTCTCGAAGGTATGTGCGTCACGAATAATCCGCAAGGGAGAGCTTGATCTTGTTTCTACGCCCGTTAATACGGCATCAGCAAGATCGAACCCTCTGAGTTTGCGAGAGAACTGCCTTATACCGCGTTTAATCCCTTCACTCACCGGAGAAGGTAAGATCTCATTAAGATTACACCAGGTAACACCACGTGGATACGTACTTTGTACACTGCCTTCACCGTGTGAAGCCTGGCCGTTCAAAAAGTCACCAACAAGCTGAGCCGGCGCACGGTATTCTCCGCCACCTGCTTCAAATGCCTTTTGTTCAAGCAAACGCTGGTACACAATTCCCGAGAAGAGATGGTCCTGCTTGGTATATTCATAAAAATCGTCTATATCTACATTAACCAAAAGCGCAGCATTTGCATTGCTTCCGTCGCGGGCAAAAACGCTCATTCCGTTGGTAACAACACCGCATGGCTCACTCGCAGCAGCTACCACCGTACCTCCGGGGCACATACAAAAGGTATAAACACCCTTCCCATCATCATTATGAATGTTAAGCTTATAATCAGCAGGAGCAAGGCTCGGATGCCCTGCAGCCTTACCGTACTGAGCTTTATCGATAAGAGCTTGTGGATGTTCAATTCTAACGCCTACCGAGAAAGGCTTTTGTTCAAGCGAAACCTGTCTCTTGTGAAGCATTTCAAAGACATCCCGTGCTGAATGACCACTCGCGAGCACAACCGCGTCACAATGAATTATCTCGCTCTTTTTTGCAGTACTCTGAGTCCGTTCAAAATGCTCAACCTCAACACCAAGCACCTTTTTCCTGTCAATCACAAGATCAATAAGAGCCGTATCCCAAAATACCTTGCCGTGGGCATGTTCAATCCTCTTAACGAGATTATCTATAACGGTAGGTAAAACATCACTCCCAATATGAGGCTTTGCCTGCCAAATAATTTCTGTTGCAGCGCCGGCCTGAACAAACGCATCAAGAATCCATCCATGAGCCGCCGCACGAGTACCTGTTGTAAGCTTTCCGTCAGAAAACGTCCCGGCACCGCCCGCACCAAACTGAATATTGCACTGAGGATTGAGCAAACCGGTTTCATTAAATGCGGTAACCTCCTGCTGACGCCTGAGCACATCATGTCCGCGCTCAATGAGAGTAACCTGCGCTCCCCCTTCTGCCAAAGCAAGCGCGCAAAACAGCCCTGCTGCACCGGCACCTACGACCACAATATGAGGCGAAATACCTTGAGGGAATCTCTTTGGTTCGTAGCAAAGAGGCTCGTGTATGACAATATTCGGAGATTTAAGTTTCTGAACAAGGCTTTCTTCTTTTTTACGAACATCATCAGGTGAGCTGCCTGTCAAACTCAGGCATACAGTAGCAACAAAGCAAACATTTGATTTCTCACGAGCATCAACAGCGCGTCTTATAACTTCGCAAGAAGCAACGTCTTGACCCTCAATATGCAAAAGCCTTGCAACTTCCTGCTTGAGCTTTTTGCCATTATATGGTTCACCTTGTGCTTTGCCGCCACTCAGCGGAAGCTTTACATTCCTGACTTCAATCAAAAGCGTCCTCCATAATCAGATAGTAAGAACATACATCATACCTTAAGCCAAATCTTTAGTTATGCACAAAACATTAATCCATTTTGTTACAATGCATCATCGTGATTTTAATATATTGCTCTTAATGAGGAGAATCATGATACTCGCTTCTAAATCGCCCAGGCGTAAGCAGCTATTACTGGAAGCAGGCTTTGACTTCACCTGTATACCTTCTGACTTTGATGAATCATCAATCAAGTTAGAGACCCCATCTCTCTATGTACAAGATCTAGCAAAAGGTAAGGCCCTGACAGTTTCGTCCAGTCATCCTGAAGAGGTAGTCATTGGCTCTGATACCATAGTTGTCTTAGAAGATACCATCCTTGGAAAACCAAAAGATGCGCAAGATGCCTTTAGAATGCTAAGCCTTTTAAGCGGCAATACTCATATAGTTTATACAGGAGTCTGTATAGCTCAAAACTCCCAAGTTCTTAAATCCTTTGTAAGCGCCACAAATGTTACCTTTTGGCCATTAAGCAATGAAGAAATTAATGCCTACATCCAATCCGGAGACCCTCTCGACAAAGCCGGTTCTTACGGAATACAAACCCCTCAAGGAAGACTTTTAATCCGTTCTATAAACGGCGATTACTATACCGTTATAGGCCTCCCCCTGGGCGAATTAGTAAGATCATTAAAAGACCTGAATATTTCTACCTCAATCTTTAAATTTAATTAGATCTATTTTTATTCTAAAATGCCTGAAAGGGCATGGAGACACTTAGTTCAGAGCGTTTTTATAAGGCGAGAGCGATGAACTCAGTGTCTCCATGCCCTTTCAGGCATTTTAGGTTAAAACAAAACGGCTAATTAAATTTAAAGATCTTCCGAGCGACCCTATAACCCGCCATAGTAATCGCCCTCCCGCAAGAACCGGGCAGATTAGCAAGAACACCTAAGATATGATGATGACGTATGCTCTCATACATTTTTTCATCATGTTCTTTGAGGTGATCCCAAAGCTCCTGGACTTCATCATTGGAAGTCTCAACTTCAGACATGTAACCAAACACGGTAGAGATAACCATCATCATGGTCAGGTAGTTGAGCATATAGTCAAGAAGGTTCTTACTCTTGACATCTTCAAAGAGATGATATTCGTCAATCATGATTCGGGTAATGCGGTGCTGCTGGTCATAGCGTGAGACCATGACCTTCTCGTTCACGCTTTGATCCTGACGGCCAATGTAATACCGGTACAGATCTACATTGCAGTAATATAGTGTTTCGCAATGAGGAAGCGGTACCCAGGCGTAGATGTTATCAACATAAAAGGTGTGCTTTGGAAGCGGTACAGCATGTTCTTTAAGAACTGACGTGCGGTAGGTAAGAGCATGCATCAGGAGATTTTGATCTACCCTGAATTTCTTAGCTTCATCCCAGGTAAAGGGCTGGTTAACCGGGAATACAGACTCATAAGTTACCGTATGGCTTGTATTGTCTTCTACATGTTCGTAAACATAATTTGCCACAAAGAGATCAACCGTGATGCCTTTAGATAAAAGATCTTTTATTTCGTTGACAAGCGTTTTAAGAGCTACCGGATCGAGCCAGTCGTCTGAGTCAACTACTTTGTAATACATACCGTCTGCATGTTCCAAACCGGTGAGAACGGCAGATCCGTGTCCTCCGTTTTCTTGATGAACAGCTTTAATGTTGTTCGGATATCGTTCATGCCATTCGTCTGCTTTTTGAGGAGTGTTATCTTTTTGTGAACCATCGTTTACGATAACAATCTCAAACTCTTGAGGATCAAGGCCGGTATCAAGAATACTCTCAATGCAATGATCCATATAGGCTGCAGAGTTATAGCAAGGTATTCCGAAGGAGATCAGACATGAAGAGCCTGTCTGTTGCGAAGTTTGGGACATAACAGCCTCCCCTATCGTGTTGCTGCAATGGAATCTGCAAGCTCGAGCGCGCTTGCAGCAACCGCATCCATATCATAATAGCGATACTCGGCCAAACGACCTACCACATGGAAGTTTGCGAACTTTGCAACGCGCTCAAGATAAGAAGCATAGAGAGCATTGTTTGTCTGGTTTAGAATTGCATAATACGGAGTCTGACCGCTGCCCGGCTCATAGCTCTTTGAGTATTCACGTAAAATGGTAGTTACTCCGTCAATATTCTGGCCGGTCATATGCTTAAACTCGGTTATGCGGGTAAAGTCTTCGCTCGTGGTGTAATTTACCGTACAAACAGGCTGGAACCAATCCTGCTGAAGAGTCTCAAATTGCAAATCCAGGGTACGGTAAGGCAGAGCTCCTAAATCAAGATTAAAGAGTTCGTCGAGGGGCCCGGTATAAATGACCTCGCCCAAGAACGGAGCGTCCTGGACCATAATATAATCGCTCGAGATATAAATGATATCCCGTGCATCAACATCAAGGTAGACATCAATAAGATCATGGTTAAGCATATTCTCAAACATCTTGGTATAGCCATCTACAGGCATTCCTTGGTAAGGGGATTGGAAGTATCTGTCATCATCACCAATCAAAACAGGAACACGGCCGGTGACAGAAGGGTCAATTTGATCAGGTGTCTGACCCCATTGCTTAAGCGTGTAATGCAAGAAGATGTTCTCGTAAACATAATCTGCAACTTCGTCAAGCTCGGGATCGTTTTGGGCTCTGAGCTCAAGAATCGGAACTTTGCGATCCATACCAAACGTCTGAACAAGCTTTTGATAGAGAGCTTCTCCGCGCTCTTCTCCAAAAGCTATTTTGAGAGATGTATGGTTAAAAGGAACGGGCATATAAGCGCCGTTAACCAACGCCAATACACGATGCTCATAATTACTGAAGTCAGTAAAACGGGAAAGAAATGCGTGCACGCGCTTGTTGAACGTGTGATAAATATGAGGACCATAGAGGTGTATGAGAACGCCTGCATCATCATAACAATCATATGCGTTACCGGCGATGTGGTTTCTGCGTTCGAGAATGCAGACCCTGCATCCAAGCCGTTCGGTCAGGCTACGGGCAGCAACTACACCGGCGTATCCTGCACCAACTACCAAAACATCATAGGCTTGCGCATGAAAAGACTCCGGTAAACCATGGACAATAGACATAAGGCAATACTCCTTATTGGTAGTATTTCTACATACCGTTTAGTAACCAATCAGCGGTCATTTGGTACTTGTGACCGCGTCGCGATTATACAACATGCCTAATGTTACCACGTAAGACTATAATTGTGCTTGTCATTTTGCTATTAAGTTTAAACACTTACGCAAGGAGCACCATATGAGTACATTTATTGATACCATTATCAGGCTGGCGCAAACAAATAAACAAACTATTGTTCTGCCTGAGGGTAATGATGAGCGCACCATAGTTGCAGCTCGTGAGGCTACGCAACGGGGAATTGCCAACATTGTTGTTCTCGGCGATATAGATGCGTCAGAACTGCCCGGTGTTAAAGTAATTAACCATAAAACTTCTCCTGAGCGTGACCGGTATGCTCAGGACCTCGTAGAGATTCGCAAAAAGAAGGGTCTTACGCTTGATGAAGCATATGCTCTTCTTGACAATGAGCTCTATTATGGCGTTATGATGGTAAAAGAAGGCGATGCTGATGGAATGACTTCTGGCGCCTGTCATGCAACCGG
This sequence comes from Coriobacteriales bacterium, assembly GCA_017515595.1. Classification (GTDB taxonomy): domain Bacteria; phylum Actinomycetota; class Coriobacteriia; order Coriobacteriales; family UMGS124; genus RGIG5691. Next base: position 6,743 of record JAFWFL010000066.1, on the reverse strand, counting down.
TGACGTCTTGCGTCCGGCTCTTCAAATTCTCAAAACAGCTCCGGGAGCTTCCATTGTCTCATCATTCTTTGAAATTACCATCCCTGCTTGCCCCTATGGTGAAAACGGAACATTCTTCTTTGCAGACTGTGGTCTCAACACATACCCTGATGCACAGGGCTTGGCAGAAATCGCAATTCAAACCGCTCAAAGCTGGAAGAGCCTCATGGGAACTGATCCTCGTGTAGCCATGCTTTCTTACTCATCATACGGAAGTGCAAAAGACGACCATACTCAGCTTGTGAGAGAAGCAACGCGCATTGTTCATGAGCGCGCACCGCAGCTTCTCTGCGACGGTGAACTTCAATTTGATGCAGCCGTTGTTCCGAGCGTTGCAGCTTCTAAGGCGCCGGGTTCTCCTGTAGCCGGGTCTGCGAATGTTCTCGTTTTCCCCAACCTTGATGCCGGTAACATTGGCTATAAGATTGCCCAGCGTCTTGGTATGGGAGAAGCGATTGGTCCTGTTCTCCAGGGTGTAGCGGCTCCTGTGAATGACCTTTCAAGAGGCTGCTCTGCCTCTGATATTGTCGGTATGATTGCTCTTACCGCAGTTCAGGCACGTAAGCTTTTTGAATCTAAAGTTCAATAAAACAAGTATTTAAAACAATTGATGCCGAGAAACTCGCAGGGGTTTCTCGGCATCAATTGTTTTATGAAGTATTTATTATGACAAAAGGCGCTTAACGTCGTACGCAATCATAAACTCTTCGCCGGCCGGAATAACAAAGATATTAACGGTTGCTTCAGGAGCTGCGATTGACCAGGGCTCATCATGACGCTCTTGATTCTTTTCTTCATCAATAACAAATCCCAGGTGCTCCATGCCTTCCAAGGTTTTTGTCCTGATGTAAGGTGAGTTTTGGCCGGCGCCGGCAGTGAATACAACGGTATCTATTCCTCCCATAACAGCCCACATAGCTCCTAAGTACTTCTTGGCCGAGTAGCAGAACATATCAAGCGCCAGTTTTGCCTGAGGATGCCCTGCCTCTGTGGACTCAATAAGGTCACGAATGTCATTGGTAAACCCTGAAACAGCCAAAAGTCCTGACTTTTTGTTCATGATAGTATCAACTTCATGGGCGGTAAGATTGGTGTTCTCTATGATGTAAGTAACGGTTGCCGGGTCAATGGAACCGCACCGTGTTCCCATGACAAGGCCGTCAAGCGGCGTAAATCCCATAGTGGTATCTACGGCAATACCGTCTTTTATAGAAGTTATAGAGGACCCGTTACCCAAATGACAACTCACAATTTTGTGAGCTTTGCCTCCTGTTAATTCATTAACCGTCATATTTACATACCGGTGGTTGATGCCATGGAATCCGTATTTACGCAGTTTCAGCTGTTCGCAAAGATCTCGCGGTAAGGCATAACGCCAGGCAACCTCAGGTATAGTCGCATGGAATGATGTATCAAAAGAAACAATATTCGGAATACTCGGAAGTACCTCCCGGCATGATTCTATGACAGAAGCCGCAGCATAATTATGAAGCGGAGCAAGCGGGGCTATTTCTTCTATTTTGCGGACTACTTCATCATCAACAATGCAGGAATCTTTAAAGTATGAACCGCCATGAACGATGCGATGGCCAATTGCGTCTATTGTGATGTTCGAAGGTTTGCCGTCAGTCTCGTTCTTTAAAAGAATACCCAAAACCAGAGAGATAGCTGTTCTGTGGTTTGGTATGGGCAATGTCAGTTCCATTTTTTGGCCGTTCATACTGTTGCTGAACGTCGACTCGCCCAAACCAATACGCTCGCATGCTCCTTTGGCAAGAATCTCACGCGTTTCTACGGTAATAAGCTGGTATTTAAGAGAAGAACTTCCGGCATTTACAACCAAAACGTTCATGAATTCCTCCCATAACATCAAAACAGAAAAGCATAATTCATAAAAACAGATACCTCGTTTTTATGAATAATTGTACGTGTTATGGCAGCTTTCTAGGTTAAAGTTTCGCCCGATGGTTCTCCCCATAGGCTGAGCAACCTTATAAACAGTATGTCTTCACAAGTAAAGGTCAAAATGTTTAGCTGAGCGTAGAATCACGGTCATCGGTTTCGATTTGAATTTGACCCATTAGAGCGCTTACTCTCTGCTCAGCATTGGTAAGACGGGAACGTAATGATGAGATGAGCTCGACGCCACGCTGATAGAGTTCCAAACTGTCTTCAAGCTCAAGCTGGTTCGATTCCAAGGCACGAACAATCTGCTCAAGCTCAGCCTGTGCTTCATTGTATGATAAGGTAGAAACATCCTGCATGTTCATAAGAGACCTTTCTTCCAAACAGATTATCGGATAGAAGTCAAAATACTAATCAATAATATCAGTCTGCGGGTTTTATGCCGGTGACCTTTGCCGCTACCTGAGCGTCAGACAAGCGAACCTCAATGTTGCTTCCTATGCCTAGCTGGTCTGCTTTAGAAACAATACGATTATCTTCATTGTAAACAATAGAGTAACCGCGCGAAAGCACAGCCAAAGGAGATAAGGCATTGAGCTTACCGGCGAGGACTGCCATATTTTTTTGACGTGAATCATATAAATAAGGACCGAGATTTATCATCTGAGTGACAAGGCGCTCTAGAGATGAAGCCCCTCGAACCGTTATATACCGAGAAGCCTGTATAAGCCGCTGAGCCGTATGATTCAAGTGCTCCTGCTTCCTCGTAATCATATTGGGAAGCGCAGCGTGGAGGCGGTCAGATGTAAGATCAAGCATATCCGACCTGCTTTTATAGAGATACTCAACCGGATTAGCGAGTATGGGCCTTGAACTGACAGACGCTAATTGCTGTTTCTTTTGACCTATAATTGTCTGCATTGAGTTATACATACGAGCAGCCAAGATGTTAAGGCCGTTGAGCAAGTCTATTGCAGCAGGCGCTACAGACTCAGCGGCAGCGGTTGGTGTAGATGCGCGTACATCTGCGACCATGTCACAGATGGTTGTATCAGGTTCATGTCCAATACCGGTAATAACGGGTATAGGGCAAGCTACAATAGCCCGGGCAAGTGACTCGTCATTAAACGGCATGAGGTCCTCATATGAGCCGCCGCCTCTCACAAGAAGAATTGCATCAGGCTGAATTGCAGCGGCATAACTTAAGGCATACGTCATTTGGGATGCTGCAGTAGCGCCTTCTACCGTAACAGGGCAATATATAAGCTCAACTAAAGGGTTTCTTCTTCTGAGCGTACGTGCAACATCGTCTTTAACTTTTCCGTTTGGAGACGTTATAACAACTACACGCTGGCAAAACTCGGGGGGTTTGCGCTTTCGGGCAGGATCCATGAGTCCCTCTGCAGCGAGTTTGCGCGCAAGTTTATCTACGCGGGCACGTAAGTCTCCTTCTCCCGCAAGACCAAGCTTTAAAGCTTCAAACTGCATACGACCTTTTGCGGGATATACCGAGAAGTGCCCGGTTATCTGAACTTTTAGTCCCGGTCGCAATTCAAGCTGAGCTGCCAGATAATTGCGACGCCACATCATACAGTCGAGAGCGGATTGTTCATCTGCTAAGGTAAAATAAATGGCTTTATAACCAGCGCCGTCTTTTACCTGAGATACCTCACCCTCTACGCACAGCTGTACGCCCTCAAGCTGAGACTTTGCAAATAACAGAGCATCAGTGACCGAACAGGGTTTTGCCTCATTTTGCTTATTTTCATTGAACACGTCAGCTTGCTGACCACCATAGAGATCCCATGCCATAGAGGGAATCCTTAGTTATCACGGTTTTGAGAAAGCAGATATAAAAGCTGGAGTATAGAAGTCAAAGCAGCAGCGACATAAGTAAGTGCAGCGGCAACAAGCATTTTCTTTGCGCCGGCTGCCTGGTCTGAAGGTATGCGCGGGTCAGATTGAATGAATTGTAAAGCCCTGTTGGAGGCATCAAATTCAACCGGTAAAGTAACTATCTGGAACAGCACAACTACCGCAAAAAGGATAATTCCGAGTGTAATCAGACCGCTCCAGTTAATGACTATACCGGCAATAAGAACAATCATCCAAAGCTGAGAACCAATGTTTACTGCCGGAACAAGCGCTGTACGAGCAAGAACAGGCCCGTATTTTCGTGCATGCTGAACCGCATGGCCGGCTTCATGACACGCTACTGCCATGCTCGCAACCGAGTTACCGTATTGGCTCGAGTCAGAAAGATTAAGAGAATCAGTTTTTGGATCATAATAATCAGAGAGGTCTCCCTGCCCGTTTGGAATAATGGGAACGGTTGTCAATCCCTCGCTATCCAGGAACCTGCGAGAAATCTGAGCGCCCGTTTCTCTTGTAGCAACCGGAATCTGTGACCACTCATTAAAAGTATGCTTTATATACCATTGTGTTCCCAATCCCAAAACAAGTGAGATAACAACAATAGCAAGATAAGAAAGCTGCATAACAATCTCCTAACATAGTGTTTTACCGGATGCAATATTTGCCCAATTATACCCAATTATTATGCTCATAGCGATCCTATAAGATTTCTATTTGTCCATCTACAACAGTAAGTCCAATTTGTCCGCTCAACAGATCTTTGAGTTTGCAACCTAATATATCATAGCGCCAGCCGTTCATAACTACTGAAGTTTCCGGATGCTTGAGTACGTCTTCAAGATCATCGCGCGAAGCAAGAACCGTTGTCGCTACACCCAGCTTCTTTGCCATAACTCTTGTAAGAGCATACATAAGATCACAAATGCTTTCATGTTCTACAGAAGGCTTTGGTTTTTGCGGCGGCTCAGGATACTCTTTTGGAGGTATATCAAGGCCACGCCGGCATGCATCAAGTATTTCCCCTTCATTTGCATCAGGGTATTCATCCATGCCGCGTATCTTATGGAGCGCTTCGGCTGTTTGCGGTATTACACGGGAAATTTCAACAACAAGCTCATCGCTCAGGAGCTTCCTGCGCGGTAAATCGAGTTCGCGTGCTTTTATTTCGCGCCATGAAGCAACTTCGCGCGCAACAGAAAGCTGAACACCTGATATCGAATTAATACGTTTGAGATGCTTCCAGGCATCCTGAGGATCAATATCAAATGAGTTAGTATCGCAAAGTTTTTTAAACTCCGGAGTAACCCAGGAAATGCGTCCCTTTTTATCGAGCTGGCTTAAAAAGTTCTTCCAAATCTGTGGCAAATAGCGCACATCATCAAGGGCGTACTCAATCTGCTGAGAATCAAGCGGCCGTTGTGACCAGTCAGTGAGAGATTGCGATTTTGGTAAACGGATACCATATAAGTCCTGAACAAGCTGAGCATAACCAACCTGATTTCTCCAACCCAAAAAAGCAGCGGCCACTTGCGTGTCAAAAATAGGTTGGGGAACTATTCCAAAACTTTTATAAAGTACTTCCATATCTTGTGTACATGCATGAATGATTTTTGTAACTCTGTTGTCAGAAAACAGTTTAAGAAGCGGGTCAAAGTTTTGTATTGAAAGGACATCTATAACTACCTGAGTTCTAAACGTCCCGATTTGTAACAGGCAGAGCTTTGGAAAATAGCTGTTTTCACGAATAAACTCAGTATCAATTGCAACTGCATCGCATCCGGAGATGTGCTCTATATAAAGAGAAAGTTGTTCATCACTTGCGATTATCACCAAGCCGCTCCCCATGGTCGCAATTAAGGCTACAATATGTTACAACAGTTTAGTCTTGTTGCAACCAAGAAGCTACATGAGATTGGTGTTGACCATGAGAACGCTTATAATCCATAATCCTATGTCAGGATTACGCACTGATGATATTTTTGCGTTTCAACGTGCTCTTTTGGAGCCCGGTGATGAAGCTGTTATGCGCATTACCGATCCTGCAACCAATCCCGCGCTTCTTGTACAAGACGCTTCGGAATTTGATGCTGTTGTAGCATCTGGCGGAGACGGTACTCTTGCAGATATTGCATATGCTCTCCATACGCTCGATATACCTTTGCTTGTTTTCCCCTCGGGTACAGCAAATCTTTTGGCAAATAACATTGGCAATGCAATTGAACCGCTTGCTCTTGCCAATACTCTGAGGCATGGTCAGCGTGTAGATATTGACATGTGTGAGTTCAGATATACAGACGAGAATGGCACAGAACAAAAACACGGCTTTTTAAGCATGGCCGGAGCAGGTTATGACGCGAGCCTCATGCAGGGTTCTGCGAGCTTAAAACAGTTCTTTGGCCAGTTCAGTTATTATCTGGCTGCACTCGGTAATCTTGATCCCGGCGTTTCTCATTTATCTCTAACTGTTGATGACGAGCAAATTGAGGCTGACGGTATTTGTGTTCTTGTGGGTAACTGGGGTGTTGTAAACCAGACAATGGAGATTATTCCCGGTTCTACTCCCTTGGACGGTTTGTTGGATGTAGCTGTAGTAACGGCAAAGCACGGTGTCGAACTCTTACCAACTGTTATTACAAACTTTTTTGCACACGGTAATGACCCGCACCTTGAGAATTTCCAAATCTACCGTGCTCACAAAGTAACGGTAGAATGTACCCCTGCGTTCCCGCTTCAGTATGACGGAGAAGTTATTGTTGGCGGCATGAGTCCGTTCACTGCTGAAGTAATACCTGGCGGACTTCATACGATGGTTGACTCTTTCTCCCCTCTTGCGAAGCTCGCAACAAGAGCATAATAAATAACACAGAGGGACGGGGGTTGTGTGTGGTATTGGGATAAAACACGCTGGTTTACCAGCGTGTTTT
>JAFWFL010000065.1 GCA_017515595.1 Coriobacteriales bacterium | reverse complement strand
CGCTCTCTGAAAATGCCGTATCGTAAAACTTGCTGTTTAACCAATTACGCAAAGAGCTCTTCTCCCATGTAACATCTATGTTATGTTGGAGAATGTAAAAGGGATATTTTATCCAAAATTTAATGAATATAGAGAGTTGATCCTTAATCAATTACATTTATTAGGTTACAAAACATGGTGGAGATTAATTCAATCAAGTGATTACGGTGTTTCGCAGTTACGGCCCCGTGCATTACTCGTTGCAATAAAAGAACCGTGGGCAGATAGGTTTGAATGGCCCAATGTCATCTCTGACACAATACCATCTGTTGGCGAGCTATTATATAAAGAGATGGCTTCAAACGGATGGCCTGGCGCAGATGATTGGGCTAATAGCGCAACAAGCATTGCCCCAACACTCGTTGGAGGATCAAAAAAACATGGGGGTGCTGATCTGGGACCAACAAGAGCAAGAAAAGCCTGGGCTAATCTTGGAATTGATGGCAAGGGAATCGCTGATGAAGCACCTGGGCCATCTTTTGAAGGAATGCCGCGGCTTACAGTCAAAATGGCCGCACTTATACAAGGCTTTCCTAGCAATTGGGTTTTCAGTGGCAAAAAAACAGCCGCTTATCGTCAAATAGGCAATGCGTTCCCGCCACCAGTTGCAAAAGCAATAGGAAAGGCAATAAAGGAGGCGCTTAATGACAAACAAGAATAACGCTCTTATTACGGAACAACGCAAATGGCTTCATACTGAAATAATAAGAACGGGTACTCTCGCAATTAACTCGGAAGGCGTAGCAACGAATGCCGATAGGGGTAATAAACCATCGGTTGCAATTGCTTCAAAACTTGCACTACGGCTGATGAGTGAAACTCATGAACGCCAAGCGGGTCAGACATCAGGTTCTATGTTTGAGGTACTTCTTGCTGGTTTTCTCCGCAGAACATTTCCAAAGCTTCAGCATATACGTCCTGGCTCTTGGGAAATCATACAGCTTGGCAACCGCTCTTCATATAAAACATCAAGTTTCGCTCAGTATGAACATTTAGAATATCTTAAAGAATTAACTGATACAAATACCCGGCTTAAAACAATTTTAGGCAACGATTATATGATTGCTCCTGATGTTGTCGTTTATCGATGGCCGCTTGATGACGAAGATATAAATAGTTCCGAATTAATAGTTGATGATTACACAGCCAGCATAACTGAATTGCGTACTAATAACAACACAAAACCAATACTGCATGCTTCAGTATCTGCCAAGTGGACTATGCGTTCTGACCGTGCACAGAACAGCCGTACAGAAGCTCCTAACCTTATTCGCAACCGCAAAGGAAGAGTCCCAAATATAGTGGTGGTAACTGGTGAACCTTTACCATCCCGTATAGCATCACTTGCTCTTGGTACGGGTGATATTGATTGTATGTATCATTTCGCATTATACGAGCTTATTGAGGCCGTAGATGAATATGGATATGCTAATGAACGCGAAGATATTATCGAACAACTTGACACTCTTGTAGCTGGAAAACGTCTTAAAGACATCTCAGATCTACCGCTCGATTTGTGCATATAAAAAAATAACAGATAGAGTAGTAATAGTTTTAGCAAAGCATCCATCATTGCTGCTTTTGTTTTATGCTTTCCTCTTTGCGATTAATTCGGCTTAATACAGCTTCATCAATCACCTTTAAGCAATCATCTGTATGTTTCTTAATGTCTTTGCCCCAGAAACGTAGAACAATCCAATCTTGTAAACGGAGCGCTTGCTCATTTTCTACATCCCGTTGCATATTGCGGGTTATTTTTTTAATCCAGTATGTACCGTTACTGCTATTCTCCAATCTTTGTTTTAACTTACCCCAATCTTTTCCGTGAAAAAACTCACTGTCACAGAATATTGCAATACGGTATTTAGTAATGGCTATATCCGGCCTACCCGGCAGAGAAGCATAATTTTTTCTATATCGATATCCATGATGCCATAGAGCTTTTTGCAACACTACTTCAATTGAAGTACCTTTTGATCGTATGGAAGACATGTTCTTATGGCGTTGTTCAGGCGTCAGGGAATCCATAATATCCCACTCCGTTTCTAATGCAACCGTAATAATAGCGCTACACCCAATGCACATTAGAAGAGCCGCCCAAAGGCGGCTCTTCTATCGCTTTTATTGAACCAGCCTATATGTATACTTTACTTGCTGCTGGGCAGGTCAACGGTGTCAACGGTAGGAATGGGGGTATCGTCAACTTCATCGAGATTCTTACCATAGACATAGTGCTTAGTTTCGGCAGCAATAACACCGCCAAGTACGAGAACTGCGATGCAGTTTGGAATCGCCATAAGAGCGTTGGTGATGTCGGAGATGTTCCAAACAAGTTCGCCGCCGCCAAGGCATCCCCAGAATACGAAGATCAGGAATACAACCTGGTAGGGCTTGATGCCCTTCTTACCAAAGAGATACATAACAGCACGGTTGCCGTATGTAGACCAGCCAAGCATGGTGGAGTAGCTAAAGAGGATCATGCCAACAGCAAGTACCACGGGACCAAGTACCGGGATTGTGGCAAATGCCGAGGTGGTGAGCTGTGCGGCTGCGGTAATGAAGTTACCCTGGCCAATTTGTGAAGTCATAAGATCTTGCATGTCAGCAGGAAGATCAGCCCACATTTGTGCAGCTTCTGTGCTTGCGGCTGTCCAGTCGGTTACAACTGCTGAAGGATCAGTGGTAGCAAGCTCAATGCCGCTGGTCTTTGCCCACTCAGAAACCTGGCCGGCCAAAAGCATAGCTTCAATGCTCGGGTTAGCAAGCATGGTCGAAACAAGCATAATACCGGTGATGGCGCAAATAATAACGGTATCCCAGAAGGTGCCGCTCATGGAAACGAGAGCCTGACGAGCAGGGTTCTTGGTGGTTGCGTTAGCTGCTACGAGAGGAGCAGAACCCAAACCTGACTCGTTCGAGAAGAGACCGCGCTTAAAACCAAATTGCAAAGCAAGAGCAACACCGCTACCAACAGCGCCGCCAAAAGCAGCCTGACCGGTGAAAGCGCAGGTAAGAATCAGGCCAATAGCCTCGCCCACATATGCCCAGTTCATGAAAATAATGACCAGGCAGCCGGCAGTGTAAAGAACGGCCATAACAGGAACGAGCTTCTCGGTAACGCGGGTTACGCCCTTAATACCGCCAATAATAACAATGCCTACCAAGATAACAAGGATAACGCCAATCATTGAGTTGGTACCAAGAAGAACAGCCGGATCCTCAAGACCGGGGATGTAAGCGGTTACAACACCGGTCAGAGCGTTTGACTGGACCGAAGCACCAATACCAAAACTTGCAACAAAAGCAAATACCGCGAAGAGAATAGCAAGAATCTTGCCTGCCTGCTTATTCTTGAAGCCGCGCTCGAGAGCATACATAGCGCCGCCGAGCATTTCTCCGTTGGCGTCCTTCACACGATACTTTACTGAGATGTAGGTCTCTGCATACTTGGTTGCGATGCCAAATACACCAATGATCCACATCCAGAAAATTGCTCCGGGACCGCCGGCGAACAGGCCGGTTGCAACGCCTACAATGTTACCGGTACCAATGGTAGCCGCAAGAGCAGCCGTCAACGCACCAAACTGCGAGACGTCGCCCTGAGCACCCGAGTCCTGTTTAGAAATCGAAAGCTTGATAGCGGTACCAATTTTGCGCTGGATGAACCCGGTACGTACGGTCATGACGATATGCGTGCCCAAAAGCAACACAATCATTGCCCAACCCCATACAAATGAGTCAACCGCATCGACTCCCGCCGAGAATGCCTCTATGAAGGCGTCCATCTCTCCTCCTTCCGCGGCTACGTACATGTAGCACTCATGGCCGTTTTATCATAAAAACTGCCGTACCATAAAAAGGTGCTGTGCGCAAGTGCCGTCACAGCACATCGCAATACAACAATGGGTAGTTTGTATGCTTATTGTTTCGAGCTGAGGTCTATTTTTTAACAATTCTGCAAATGCGTTAAATGTTTGCGTAAAAGGCTAAATATTGTCCGTAAAAGGCAGATTGCATTACTATATACCAAAATGTTAATTCCTATGGCAGTGTTACGGAACATAGGAACACGCTTTTAAGCTGTCCGAACGGAGTCTTTTCATGCCTCGAGAATCAAAAACCGCAAAGAAGCAACGCGTTCTTGAAGTCTGCAAACGCATGGACACGCTCTACCCTGATGCTGAATGTGCTCTTGACTTTGGAGACCCGTTTAGCCTGGTCATAGCCGTGCTTCTCTCGGCGCAGACTACTGATGTCACGGTTAATAAAGTAACGCCTGTGCTGTTTGACAGATGGCCAACACCTCAGGATCTTGCCTCGGCTCCGCTCGAAGAAGTAGAAGCTGTATTGCGTCCCACGGGATTTTTCCACAGTAAAGCACGCCACGTCATAGATTGTGCACAAATGGTTACCGCCGAGTATGGCGGATGCGTCCCCCACACCATGGAGGAACTCACGCGTCTTCCGGGAGTAGGCCGCAAAACAGCCAATATTGTGTTAAACAACGCGTTTGGAATTGTTGAGGGAATTGCGGTAGACACCCATGTATTCAGAATCGCGACTCGTCTGGGCTTTACCAAAGCTCCCGAGCCGGCTTTGGCCGAGAAGGACCTGCTTGATCTGATTCCTCGTGAACTCTGGAAGCCGGTTAATCACCAATGGGTTTTGTTTGGCCGCGAAGTATGTGACGCCAAAAAGCCGTGCTGCGTTAAAGAAGACAGCTCCTGCCCCCTTGCAGATCTGTGCCCCAGCTGCGGCACGATTGTCAAAACGCGCAAGCGTTAAACCCTGACACAAGGACGCACCTTTTGTCAGGTTAAAACCTGACAAAAGGTGCGTCCTTGTG
>JAFWFL010000064.1 GCA_017515595.1 Coriobacteriales bacterium | reverse complement strand
CATCGCCACATATTCTTCAGAGCGTTATTATAAGGCGAGAGCGATGAAGAATATGTGGCGATGCCCCTGCTTAGACTTATTGATTTAAGATCATAAAGCCGGCAGCAAACAATAATAATCCGTACCCGAGTTAACGTCCTGCACCGAGCGCAAGCGCACCCCAAATACGTCTTCTATGGTCCCGCTTGCCGCAACTTCGTGTGGTGTTCCAAACGCCTTAATGCTTCCGGATTTTAAAACAGCAATACGGTCACAATACGAGAGCGCGAGATTTAAATCATGAAGTACCATAATGACCGTTTTCCCGCTGTTGGTAAGATCGCGGGCAAGATTCATGAGGTCAAAGCAGGCGCTTGCATCAAGAAACGCGGTGGGTTCGTCCATGATGACTATATTGGTTTGCTGGGCAAGAACAAGCGCCAAATACACCCGCTGACGTTCTCCGCCCGAGAGGTTGCGCATGCTTTCTCCCGCGAACTCAAGACATCCTGCGCGCTCCATTGACTCTGTGACAATGGTTTTGTCGAGAGCAGATGGGGGAACAAGCGCTCCTCTGTGAGGGTATCTCCCGCTCATGACAAGATGCTCTACGAGCATGTCGGGCGTCTCGGCACCTTGCGCTAAAACGGCAACGCGGCGGGCAAGTTCTTTGCGGGGGAGACTTATGGTTGAACTGCCTTCTACAAGGATTTCTCCGGCAGCGGGTTTGAGAAGATTTGTGATGAGCTTGACGGTTGTGGATTTACCGCAGCCGTTGGGACCAATAAGAGCGTTCAGTTCGCAGGTATTAAAAGTAAGATTTACACCGTTGAGAATTTGGCGCGAAGCGTAAGAAAAGCTTACGTTGCGCAACTCAACAGCAGGGGAGTCGGGTGAAGTTGTTTGCGAGGGAACAGGCATGGGATTATGCACAGTTCCCACCCCGCTTGCGAATGACGAGCCAAATAAAGAAGGGGCCGCCAACAAATGCCATAAGGATGCCAACGGGAATTTCATAAGGAGCAAACATGGTGCGGGCCGCCAAATCACAAAAGGTTACAAATGCTGCGCCTAAGAATATGCTCGTGGGAATCAAAAAGCGTGCGTCGTTGCCACTTGCAAGCCTTACCACGTGAGGAATTATGAGTCCCACAAAACCAAGCATGCCAGCAAAGCTCACGGCAGCGCCGGCAAGAAGCGCAGCGAGAGCAAGCATGCCCAGACGTACGGCGCGCACATTCATGCCCACACTTGCGGCAACATTGTCACCCGCAGTGACAATGTTCAGAGCATGGGTTCCCAAAAGTGCAATAATGATTCCGGGAATGATGAGCATTGCAGGCCAAACAAGATCTTGGATTTTAACGCCCGCAAGACCACCAACCAAAAACGTAGAAGCTCCTACATAAGCATCAGGATTGATAATAAGAATGGTGTTCATACCGGCGGTGCAAATGGCAGTCATGGCCATACCTACGAGGACGATTGTCATGCGCGAGGCTCCGGTATAAGAGGCCACCGCAAAGATAATCAATGCCACAAGGAGCGCGCCGCCAAACGCCGCAAAGGGGAGCACAAACGCTACGCCCGGCAAAAATGAGCTTACGAGCAAAACCGCACAGCCCGAGCCTGCGTTTACACCAATCACATTGGGCGAAGCAAGCGGGTTGGCGAGGACGGTTTGAATGATGCAGCCTGAAGTCGCAAGGGCTGCTCCCGCAAGAAGCGCTGCTTCTACGCGAGGAAGTCTGATGTGTTTTACAATATTGGCGACCGGTGTACTTGAGGGGTTACCGCCGGTGAGTACGGCAATAACGTCAGAAAACGAGACGTTGGTAGAGCCGAGCATGATGCCCAAAATCGCGGCGGTTACCGTGAGTACAAAAGCAATGCAAAGCACCGCGCATGCTTTATATGCACGGTGCTTTGCCAAACCGGCCCCGCGTTCTAAGTTAGGTTGCTGGGAACAAGCATTGACCATTGAGAATCATTCTCCAGTTTTAGGGAAGCTTAACCTCAGGGTAAATGATCTCTGCAATGGTGCGGTAAGTTTTATCCCATGCTTCAAGCGGTTTTGACTGAAAGACATCAGTGGTGAGCATCGCACAACGACCCTCTTTAACAGCGGTAAGTTCGCTCCAGACGGGATTCGACTCGGTTTGGTCTGCCAATGATTTGGCAGTGGCTTCATCACTGTTGCCGGTGGGCATCAAAAGGATGTACTGGGGATCAAGTGCGACCAATGATTCGAGCGAATAATCATCGAGCAAACTCGGGTTTTCATCTGCAAGATTGATGGCGCCGAGGTCCTTAACTATGGAGCCAACCTGGGTGGTTGACCTCATAACTGTGGTGCCTCCCGAGTAAGTGGTAAGGCCAATGAGGCTCGGCACGGGCTCGGTCTTGGAAGTCAGGCATGCATCCACAATGGCGTCAATACGCTTACGTGTAGCGATAACGTTTGCTTGATACGCCTCATTGTCTCCGGTGAGGCTGCAGAGAAGAGCCATGGTGCGGGCATAGTCTTCAAATGTGGTAACGCTAAAGCAAGCAACAGGAATTCCGGCATCAGTGAGCGGGTCAATAATATCTGTAGCGGTTGATTTGCCTCCCATGCCGCGGGTTGAGCCGCTCATTATAACCAGGTCAGGAGCCAATGCCATGATTTGCTCGGCATTGGGGGCGGTAAATGCTCCAACACTTACGCAGTCAGGGTCAAGTACCAGGTCATCATAGCTTTGTGTGGCGTCGTCGGTTACGCCAATCAAAGGAGCGCCGCCTGCGAGCTGCCACATACGCGCATAGCTGCCCATGCAGGCAACAACACGGTCAACTGCTGTGATGGTTACCTCGCGGCCCATATCATCCTTGATTGTGGCAGGAAGCTCGAGAGCCTCAATTTTTTCTGGCGCTTTTGCTTTTGCTGGTTGTGTTGCGGCGGGACGGCCGGCTTCAGAAGCAAAAGTTGCGGTCAGCGGTACTGTTGCGAGAGCAAGCCCGCCCATAAGGCCGGCTGCGCAAAACATGCGGCGCGATAAAGACAAACCAATCTGTTGTGACATACTAATCTCCTTTACTCAACTATGAGTTCCCGGCCGTGGGCACAGTAATCATCCTGGGCCATATAATCTCCGTCATGATAATAAGCGGCGCGGGCCCTGCAGCCTCCGCAACCCTCGCGATAGTCGCAGGTGCCGCAGCTGCCGCCATAAGCTCTGGTACGAAGGCGTTCAAAGACTTCGCTCGTAGCCCAAAGCTCGTCAAACGGTGTTTCGCGCACATTGCCTACTTCTTCAACCATATACGCACACGGGCGGACAACCCCCTCGGGGCTGATGATGCAGTAGGTGAGTCCGGCAAGACATCCCCGGCTAAAGCGCGTGGGGACTTCGAGTTGCTTAGCAACGCGGGTGAACTGAGGAGCGCAGGTAGGTTTAATGGGAATGGGAACTTCGCGCTGCTTTTGCATAAGACGGCGGAGAAGACGCTCATTGGCAATGACCTCGAGCGATGTGTCCTGAATGTATTTGCCGCGTCCTACCGGGATTAAAAAGAACACATAGTGTCCAACGGCGCCCATTTTAACGGCAAAGTCGGTGATATCAGTAATTTCTTCTTCGTTCCAATCGAGAGCTGTGGTGTGGATTTGGAACATAAGTCCTGCTTCTCGGCATGCTTTCATGCCGTTGACCGTGGCCTGCCAAGCGCCGGGAAGCCCTCTGAACTCGTCGTGCTTTGTGGCGTCGAGGCTGTCGAGGCTGATGCCCATTGAGACTGCGCCTGCTTCTTTGAGACGTTTTGCCACATCAAGCGTAATAAAGGTTGCGTTTGTTCCAAAAACCGGACGCAAGCCTTTCTCGGCCGCATATGATACGAGTTCATAAATATCATGCCTTAAAAGCGGTTCTCCGCCCGAGAAAATCATGATATCAAAACCGGCAGCATAAATTTGGTCAATGAGCGTTTTAGCCTCAGAGGTTGATAACTCGTGCGCATAAGCCTCGGGACTTGCATCCTGATAGCAGTGTTTACAGCGCAGGTTACACTTGTTTGTTGTCATCCAAGATACAATTTTCATGCAGTTGCCCTCTCCGTTAGAATAACTAACGGTTGCATCCGGGTGTGGGGGAATGTCTATTATCTATGAGGCATTGGAGGAGATGCAACCGTTAACCGGTTATTTAATCATCATCCCAGCGTCTCTGACAACTGTCAAAGTTAACGGTTTATCCTTTTTGGCATGCTCAAGCAACCTGTTAGGTTTGTATAGGTCTGGTATTTTGCCTCATAAGCAAGGGTTTGTATCTACCTGTGAACAGCAACGGTTTTGATAAACCATGTAACTAATGTGTTGCAACAGAATAGTTTCATTGAGGGGTGTATAATCAAAATACCTGATTCGTATCAAAAGAAAAGGTGAACACAATGAACGCTTTAGATTTCATAATTGCACTTTTGGCAACGCTTTTGTTATCCACGCTTCTTTTTGGTGCGTACACGTATGTAACCACCGCCACGACTTCTTCGCCGGCAGTTATGGAGCAGCCTTATGCCGGCGATACGCCTCAGGAGACAAGCGGCGCGGTAGACATTTCTACCTGGAATACACTGGGCGATGCGCTCTCGGCGGCATCTAAGGTAATTGGCGTAAGTCAGCTAGAGGACTCTGATGTAATTGTATTGAAGGTTAATGAGTCTATTATTCGCGTGATAGCCAAGATTGATCCCGCTTTATCTGATGAATTCTATGAGTTGAGTTTCTTTGATGACGATTTCACCAAAAAGGCGACAGAAATCGTCGGTGACTCTGAGCTTGTGAGTGCGGAGGATTTGACATTGAGCGCTTTGACTCAGGATGAGCTCAAAAAGTATATTGGTAAAACCGGTCAGGATCTTCTCGATGCGGGTTTTGTCTTCGAACGTTACATAATGTATGGCAGCGAACAAACCATGGCGAGTTATGACTATGGTTTCTTTAGCTATGATTTCATGTTTGACGTTTCTGTTCCGGAAAGCGCTACTGATGATGACGGAGCATCTCTAAAAGATGCAAAAATAAGCGATTTTTCTTTTTGGCAGAACCTGTCAAATGAAGCATTAGAAGTAGTACCCGTAAACTAACCGGGTGCAGCTTGCCATTAAATGCCGCATCAATGCCAATATGAACCCGTTTGCGCTATACAAACAGGGAGACAAGCTCTTGTTTGGTTACGTCTACGAGGCCGCGGGTGGTGAGCTTAAGTGCGGGAATAACCGGGAGACACATGAATGCGAGCGCCATAAACGGCGCTCCATCTTTCCAGGCGCCAAGGTTTTGTGCAGATTCCCTCAGCCACTTGTTTTGAGCTGCGACTTCAAGCGCCGGTTTTTGTGACATAAGGCCGCCAATGGGGAGCGGCAGGTCAGCAACAACACGGGTTCCGTCAACTACGGTGCAGCCGCCTCCAATCTCGCGCAAACGGTTGGCCGCTATGGCCATACTGGTTATATCAGCACCGGCTACGACAAGATTATGAGAATCATGCGAAATAGTCGAGGCAATTGCTCCGCGTTTGATTCCTAAGCCCGAGATGTATCCCAACCCAATATGCCCGGTGTTTTTATGGCGTTCCAAAACAGCGATTTTGAGAATATCACGTTTGATGTCAATGCCATCGTTCTGTGCAAGATTGATATCAGCATACAGTTCTTTAGTAATCAGCTCGCCAAGCTCACATTGAATGATGCGACAGGTACGGTTTGAACCATAGCTCGAAGATACCACGGCGTTGTCAGTAAGTGTTTGCGACCCTTCTACCAGCAGGTCTTGAGGAGAAACATCACCAATATGCACGGTATTGCAAACGTTGTTCCATAATTCCTGAGGCACGGCCGGCTCTTCGAATTCTTTTACAACCCCTGCCGAGAAAACCTTGGATCCCCGGTAGTACACATCACGAATCCGGACGGTTTCAAGATTGTCAAGCACAAGAATATTTGCGGTATATCCCGGAGCGATTGCTCCTATATCATGAAGTCCAAAGCACTGTGCAGCCTGGAGCGTTGCCATGCGTATCGCCGTAATTGGAGACTTGCCCTTTTGTACGGCGAGCCGTATGATGCTGTCAATATGTCCGTCCCATAAAATATCTGCCGGATGCCGGTCATCAGTCACAAGCAGGCATCTGCGCGAATACGGCTCATCAAAAAGCGGTAAAAGAGCTTCAAGGTTACACGCCGCTGAACCTTGGCGAATCATAACCCATTGGCCCTTGCGTATACGTTCAACAGCTTCACCAAATGTAGAACACTCATGATCAGTTTTAATACCTGCGCAAATATAAGCATCAAGACTGGAACCCGAGAGTAAAGGTGCATGTCCGTCAACAGGAAAACCCCGTTTGGTTGCATCGGAGATCTTTTTCATGACAGTGCGTTCACGCGCAACAACATCAGGGTAGCTCATAACCTCGGCAAGGCCCAGCACCCGCGGATGTCTGTAGAAAGGACGCAGATCACTCGCTAAAAGGCGGGCGCCGCTCTCGTCAAACGAAGTCGAGGGGACGCATGAGGGCAGCATAATATAGGTATCCAGAGGGATACCTTCGCTTGCGCGCAGCATAAACTCAATACCATCATTCCCGCAAACATTGGCGATTTCATGCGGGTCGGCAACAATCGCGCTTGTACCGTGCGGAATACAAATGCGTGCAAGCTCGGCAGGCGTTAGCATAGTACTCTCAATATGAATGTGTCCGTCAATAAAACCGGGACATACAAAAGCGCCTTTGAGGTCTTCTACCACATGCGCACTTTCCTGGGAATATGGGCCAACCCCAATAATGCGGTCATCCTCAATGAGTACGTTTGTGGCATCAATCCTATCAGTAAAAACATTGACAACCTGACAATTGGCAAGCAGTTTTTTCATAAGACCGTCCCATATGATACCTTGCGAACAAAGTCGTATTATAATACAACGTTGTCAGGGTTAAAAGATATACGAAAGAAGAGGATTCGCATGTCTCAGACAGATCCGCGATTTTCTCGGACAGAGATGCTTTTAGGCGAAGATGCACTCAAAAAGCTTGCAAACTCACGGGTTATTGTGTTTGGCATAGGAGGTGTGGGTGGTTATGTGGTTGAGGCGCTCGCGCGGTCAGGCGTTGGCGCTCTTGACGTGGTAGATAAGGATACTGTAGACATAACCAACATAAACCGCCAGATCATAGCGACAACGGCTACTGTGGGTATTCCAAAAGTTGATGTGGCAAAAGAACGTATTCTAAGCATTAACCCCGCATGCTGCGTGACAGCACATAAGTGCTTCTTTTTACCGGAGACGGCCTCTGAGTTCGATTTTTCTGCCTATGATTACTGTGTTGATGCGGTAGACACCGTAACCGCAAAGCTTGCCGTAATTGAGCATGCCCAAAAAGCGCGAACGCCGGTTATAAGCGCTTTAGGAGCAGGGAATAAGCTTGACCCTATCGCCTTGCGTGTGGCCGATATTTACGAGACAAGCATTGACCCTCTTGCACGAATCATGCGCAAAGAGTGCAAAAAACGCGGCATTCCTGCACTAAAAGTAGTCTATTCGCTCGAGCCTCCGCTTGTGCCCCAAAGCGATGCGGCTCCCGCGCCGGGCAAACGCACAACACCGGGCTCAGTGCCCTATGTCCCCTCAGTGATGGGACTCATCATCGCCTCGGAAGTAGTGAAAGACCTTCTGTAATTTACAGCAGACCATCTGTAAATGCCAAGTGTACGACATTCGCTGTTTCATGATAACACGATTATAATTGTACTAAGCCGCTGTGCAGCGGCTTAGTACAAACTACCAAATGGTTTGATAACAACAAATGTAATTCTCAAAACCACCTCTTCGGAACACGATTCGAGAATTGCAAAGAGAGGTTATATAGATTTTAAAACTAAAACTCAATGTGCTCACAATACATTGCTGGAATTGTAACTGAATTACCTCGAACAGCTGTATAAGTATAGACACCAACGCAAATGCCATACAACGTGATATGATCATCTTCGAGAACTCGTTGTGTTGTAATAGATGAATCATAAACAACGTAGACGATTTCGTCATAATCATCGTTTATTGCTACACGTAAAATGACCTGGCTTTTACCTTCACTGACTTGCACTACCTTGCCCCAGAATACCCACTTCTTTTGCTCATAATCGCTAGGCCTACGGGCGATACTCGTATAGTCAAGTGTTTCGTACGCTGCCGGATTGAATGCCTCAACAAGACTGGCAATGGCATTACGTAACTCTTTTTCAGCTGCATCAACCTGTTCCTGGCTTGCATCAGGGTCATTGAATACTGTTGGGGCGTTTCCGCCCTCGTTGATTAGGGCTCTTAAAACTGCATAGCTTTCGGGTGTATAGTTTACTTCATTGACAGCCCACGCTTCACTGATTGCTTGTTCAAGCTTTGATTTGTCAGCCACTTCCCGCAAAGCGCGGCGAGAATCCCAAATAGCTTCTGCAGTAGAATAATTATCGAGTACAGATGAGGCTTCGCCTATGAGCATCATGGTATATGTAGCTATCTGGTCTGATGACATATATGCTAATACAAACCTGCGGGAACCTGCTTGTTCGAATGATCCTTCCGCAAATGCACTCGCTGCAGTATTTTCGGTGCTTACTTGGATAATCTCCCCTTCAATGTCAAACGCTTCAAGCAAGGTCAAAAAGAATGCCTGCGCAGATGACTTTCGATCCTTAGCGGATCTGCTGGATAAATCAATATTCGAATCTTTAGTATAAGTGAATTGAATTTCTGCATCGCCATGAGAGCACTTCAACGATGTTTTATCACCTGTTGTATTAACTAGCCATGTACTTGGGTAACCAAACTCGATTTCTCCAACAGTCAGTGTCGAATCAAGCTTTTCAGCAGCTAATGCAGGATCAACCGCAAAAAGTTGAGCAATGAATGCTATACCGGCCATCGCAACGAATTTTCTCCTTGAGATACTTAGCATATCACGATCCCTTCTTTTGAAAGCATTCCAACAAAACTCGTAGTTTCGAATGCAAAGTGTATCACCAACCATGATAAGAATTCTTCATTGTCACTACACTTCGTTCGAATTGTCTTTTGTAGCCTATATGTGCTCTCAAGATCAAAACAACGTTCTTTTTTTCCAAAAACTAACGTTATTATCATATATGACGCATGATCACCATGTATGCATAATTTATAAAAAATTGTGTATCGTAAATATATATTTAGAAATCCCCTATTGCAGAAGTGGGATAGCTAACAATTGCAATATTATCAAATCATAAACCTGCTTGCATAGTCCCTATATCTATAAGTTACCTGTTTTTGCATAGCGAGGTCTAATATCATTGCCACCTTCTCCATTTTATGGTAGGGAGGGTTCATGGCGACAAAGAACAAATTAAGATAATCCTGAAGATTGTTCCTATTAAATCCTGAATGCATATGTAGAAATTGCTTTAGAAGAAAGCATAAGTGATTGACTTCACAGAGCGGATTCTTACTATCGTCGAGTTTCGAGATAAGCTTCGAATTATGAGCTTCACTTTCAAGAGACAGCCGCTCTACCAAGATATCATGAGCATGCTCCATGTCATGAATAAGCTTTGATTTCTCAGCAATATGGTTACCCAGCGCATTCCAGGTTCGTTTTCTGTTTGTTTTACCATGTCCTTCGTATATGAAAACGCTTCTGTGATTAGTATCGCATCCTATTGCTATGCAAAGTTTATTGCGAGATAGTCCGCGCAGTTTCTTTCCATTGGGAGTTAGACGTTCATCTTTTTGAGGAACCGGATAATAAGTTTCATCTATTTGCACCTCCCCGGATAAAACAACATGAGTTTGTATGTCTTTCAGCACCAAAAATATCTTCTCCATCCAATAAGGCGTTGTTGTTACAGCACGTCTGTCTTCTCTTATCATGGAAGATAAACTTTCAAATGACAGAGCCTGAAGTAAAAAGTCAACCCAAGCAGGTATTGGCAGCTTTTTGTCTTCAAAGATTGTACCTGTGGTAGGGCCAAAAGTTTTACCACAATCCTTACAGGCACAGCGCGTAAGACCGTTTTTGTACTTGCCGTTAAAACAAATGGATGTACTATCACATCTTGGACATTTCGTACGTATGTAGCTGTTTAAGAAATCAATATCACCTTGATAAGAGTCATGCCTAAAGCCATATATACTTCTATGGCTTTCCATAACAATTCTTTGCTGCGCTGACAAGTCTTTTGGATCAAGACCATCCCAGGGTGTAGCAGATGGCGCAGGCCATCTCTTCTTTGTTCCGCTCATGGTGGTAGTCCTTGCCAATGCATTGGGAGGTGACACCAAGGACTACCACATCGCAAGAATGTCACCGCCCGATGCATTGCTCTTGCGGTTTATAAAATTGCGAGGACTATCATATACCATCTTCTTATGTTGAGGATATAGAACATGAATTTGCACTACTATTTTAATAACACATCTTAAATATAATTTGGATTATGTGTAACCCAAATTTATACTTATATCATCTTTTAATATCGTAACATACATGTTATTCGTATAAATCAATTATAGAATTATCCCACTTCTGCAATAGGGGATTTTATATTTATATATTACTAATGTTAACTCATCTGTAATTTCTTTTACCAATTATGGTTTGATAGTATTCATTTTTCTGAAAGAATACCTAGGGAAACGATGATTAATTCATTCCAGATCTCTAAAAGATTACTAAATAATTATTGTAACGGAAGCAATTAATGCTTTGAGGCGTAATAATACTTAGCTTTCCCTTTGCAAAATGTCAGCATATATGAACTGTTTCTGACTCAACATGGAGGAATAATGTCTGTTGCCAAGGAGATGGAAGAACGTATTGCAGCAATGGAATCAGGAGCAGTTTTTATATCATCTGACTTTATGATATTGCTAGCGTCGACAATACAGATGCTGTTTTATCTCGTATGAAAAGGGATAATAATATACTTAATATACTCCATGTTCTACGAAGCTTGACAAGTGTAGACAAGTGTAAAACAACAGATCAATTCTCAGTAGCTATTTGCCAATTTGTGTGGTATACTAGAGAATATTATTTGCTAAATTGTGTATTCAGAGGTAACCATGCTTCAGAGAAAAATAACAAAAGAGCTTCTCAAATGGAAAAATAAATCAAAAAAAGCGCTTCTTGTAACCGGAGCGCGTCAAATTGGGAAAAGCTATGCGATTCGCGAATTTGGCAAAGAGAATTACGAGGTATATTTTGAGGCGAACCTTTTGCTCGACAAAGAGGCACGAGCATCATTAACTACCGCTCAGAATCCAACAGATTTTATCAACCGCGTGGTCCTTCTTTCTCACCGGACGTTGATTCCGGGGCATACCTTGATTTTTATTGATGAAATCCAGGAGTATCCTGATATCGTGACCATGATAAAGGGACTTGTAGAAGACGGGAGATTTTCGTATGCATTCTCGGGGTCCATGCTCGGAACAGAGTTTAAGGGAGTTACTTCGTTTCCTGTGGGGTTTGTTGAGCATATTGTTATGCGGCCTATGGATTTTGAAGAGTTTTGCTGGGCTATAGGCATTCAGCAGCAGTATCTTGATGATATCCGTTTACACATGCAAAACGAGCAACCTGTAGAACAGTATCTTCATGAGATTATGCTTAAGAACTTCCGGACATATGTGGTCGCAGGAGGCATGCCCGAGGTTGTGCAGAAATATATTGATAACGCATTCACGCTCATCGAAACTCAGTCTTTGCAGTCTGAGCTGGTAAAGCAATACGCTCAGGATATATCAAAATATGCGGGAGAGCGTGCGTTTGAAGTGCGCGCGATATTTGACCGTATTCCTTTTGAGCTTGAATCTGAATCCAAGAGATTTAATTTTGCTTCTCTTCATAAAGGAGCACGTTTTGAAACGTATGACCATGATTTTCTCTGGTTGGTTAATGCCGGTGTTGGAATTATGGTTTTACAAGCAACCGAGGCAAAAAGTCCGCTGAAACGTACCGAAGATGTTGCTCGCTTTAAACTATATCAGTCAGATACCGGCATGCTGGTATCAAGATATCCTCAAAGTACAGCCCGGGCAGTTTACCTTGATCAAAAAACGCCCAACTTAGGTGGTATATATGAGAATGTTGTAGCTCAAGAACTGGCAGCACAAGGTATTGATGCCTGGTATTTTATGACACAAGACATTGGCGAGGTAGATTTTCTCATTGAAGGAACTCATGGACACATTGTTCCTATAGAGGTTAAATCAGGCAAGAAGACAAGATCTCACGCTGCACTCGACAGACTACTCGCTGTTCGGGAATACAGAATAAACAATGCAGTTGTAATCTCTCACACTAATATTCAACGAGAAGGAGCAGTGCTGTATTTGCCCTTTTATACATCCTTCTGCCTTAATCAGCTAACCGAGCAAAGAGAAAGCAGTTTCACTTTTGCACCTGCACTACCGTAATGGGTCAAGAAAACCGTCCTCATGACCTATTATCATTCTTGTTAACACATTACAAGCCGTGAAAGACCTTCTGTTGATTGCTTGAGATTGATTACTGAGAAGCGCTTGGCCCCTGTCTTGAGGTAAGCTCAACAGTTTGAGAAACTTATTTGTGTTTGAGGAGAAGTTCATGCCCATTGTTGATATTCATGTCCATGTATACCCGCAAAAAATCGCCCTTAAAGCCGCCCAAAGTGTTGGCGCGTTTTATGGTGTGGACATGCCGGGAGACGGTTCGGTGGACGGGTATTTTGCCATGACGGAGGGCAGTCCCATTACGCACCAGGTAGTTCACTCGGTGGCCGTTAAGCCGTCCAACGTGGAGAGTATCAACAACTTTATTGCCGGCGCCTGCGAAGAGAACCCGAGTTTTATTGGGTTTATGACGCTTCATCAGGACTATGAAGACCCCGCAAAAGAGATTGACCGCGCGCTCGCAATGGGGCTCAAGGGCATCAAGATTCACCCCGACATGCAGGGCGTAGCTGTTGATGACCCGCGCTTTATGAAAGTGTTCGAAATCGCCGAGGCCAAGGGCGTCCCCATGATTGTTCATTGCGGTGATTACCGTGAAGACTTGTCGCATCCCAGGCGCATTAAGCATATTCTGCAGACATTCCCCAAGCTTATGATGGATGCGGCACATTTTGGCGGCTGGTCGATTCCTGACCTCGCGCTTGAATTCTTGGAAAACGAGAACTGCTTTGTAGATGTCTCAAGCGCCCTTACATACATTGGCCCCCGCAGAACCCGTGAGCTGGTGCGCGCCTACGGTTGTGACCGCATTCTCTTTGGCAGCGACTACCCCATGTGGAATCCCGTAAGCGAGCTGCAGATATTCTTAGATTCGCTTGCCGGCGGTGACTTTACCCAAGCAGAAGTGGAACAAATGACCTGGCATAATGCCGAGAAGTTCTTACAGATGGATATCAGGTAATTGATTATCTGATATGGGGGATGTCTCTGTAAAAGGGGCTGTGATACATTCTCTTCATCGCTCTCGCCTTATAAAAACGCTCTGAAGAGAATGTATCACAGCCCCTTTTACAGAGACATCCCTGTTATTCTGAAACTATCTTATAGATATAACCGATAGCCGGCTTTTCTAAAAATCCAACGTATAAGACATGGAGACGCTGATTGCACTTAGTATTGTGCTTTTGTTCTTGATATGCTATGTAATGGTTTAAAGGGCTCGCATCGGGAGAGGGCGGCGATAGTATGAGTAACTTCATTAGTAGCTACTTTACAAACAAGCAGACGTTTTCTTTTGAGATTTTTCCTCCCAAAGGGGAGCTGTCTATAGAAACCGCCCGTACGCTTGTGGGTGAGCTCGCAAAGTTTGCTCCTGATTGGATTAGCGTGACCTTCTCGGCAGGAGGGTCGGGCAACAGCGGATCTACCGTAGCAATAGCAGGAGAAATGCAGGAACAATATGGCGTTACGTCGCTTGCTCATCTTACCTGCATGGGCGCTTCTAAAGAAGAAATTGCAGAACGTATTGCTGAGCTCAAGGCAGCCGGTGTTCAGAATGTTCTGGCGCTGAGGGGCGACCGCATGCCGGGGCACGAAATTGTTGATTTTAGGTATGCGGCAGATTTGGTTCCTCAGCTTAAAGAGGCAGGATTCTGCGTTGGCGGAGCCTGTTATCCTGAGGGACACGTTGAGTGCCTTGATTTTTCGACTTCAATTGGGCGTCTCAAAGCAAAGCAGGATTCCGGCACTGATTTCTTGGTAACACAGCTTTTCTTTGATAATGAATACTTCTATCGCTTCCGCGAGGCATGTGACCGTGCCCGTATTAAGATTCCCGTGACTGTTGGCGTGATGCCTTTTACGAGTGTGGCACAAATTCAGCGTATGGCCTTCACCTGCGGTGCGTCCATTCCGTCTCAGGTTATTAAGCGCCTGGTAGCAGCAGGCAACGATGCCGAGGCAACCAGGCGTGCCGGCATTGAATTTATGTGCGAGCAGTTACGTGATCTTGCTGCGAACGGTGTTGACGGTTTACATATTTATACCATGAACCGTCCCGATGTTGCCCAGGCAGCTTATGATACGCTGGTTGACTGCGGTTATATTCATGCGTAATCATTTGGCGGAGTATCTCTGTGTCTGAGCAATATCATATACCAAACATATCCCGGGAGAGTGTTCTCAAATACCTTGGTTATATGGGGCAAAGCATCACTGCCGAGCTTGAGAGCTGCCTTGACGAGCAGGCGCAGAAGTGTTGCGAGATTGCTGTGCCAAGGGGAGTAACCAGGCTGTTTACACTTGTGTCAAACAATGGGAACCGCGTGGCTCTGAAAGACTGCGATCTGGTATTTGAGAGCAAGAGCATCGCACAGCATGTCAAGGGAGCCAAAAGTGTTGGTCTTTTAGCCGTTACGCTTGGAGCCGGTATAGACCGGGAGCTCAAGCAGCTGGGATATACAAGCCCGCTCAATCAAATTGTGTTTGACGCATGTGCTACGGTTTTGGCTGAAGAAGCGGCCAATGCTGCCGAAGCGTCGCTTGTTGCACAGGGAGCTGCACAGAGCCTGTTCCCCAACTGGCGTTTTAGCCCGGGATACGGAGATTTTGATATTACCGTACAACAGCGTTTTTTGCAGGTGCTCGATGCTCCTCGCTCCATTGGACTCACAGCATCTGTTTCTTCACTGCTTATACCTACCAAAAGTGTAACAGCCCTTTTGGGATTTTTTGAGACACCCCAGCCCACAAGGGTATCGCTTTGCAGCGAGTGCGGGTGTTATGATTACTGCACTATTCGTAAAACCGGAAGGACTTGCCGTGGATAGTATGTCAGTATCACCTAAAACATATGTCTCTGCCAGGCATGTGCGTTTAAAAGACGACTATCTCGCGCGGGTGTTCCGGGGCGAGGAGTTTTTGCTCTTTGACGGAGCCATGGGTACGCAGCTCCAAGCCCACGGTCTTAAAGCGGGAGCCTTGCCAGAGCTGCTCTGCATCACAGATCCCCAGGTTGTGACCTCAATCCATTCTTTATATGTTCAAGCCGGTTCTCAGGTGGTTTCTACCAATACCTTTGGCGCCAATGCCTATAAATTAGGAGACAAAGCGTGTGTCGAAGATATATTTACGGCAGCGGTATCCTGCGCAAAGGCCTCAGGCGCCCGCTATGTTGCCGCGGATATTGGTCCAACCGGAGCTTTGCTCCAGCCCATGGGGACCATGAGTTTTGATGAAGCCTACGAGTTGTTTGCCCAGCAGGTTCGTGCTGCAACGCGCGCCGGGGCCGACATGTTTATTATCGAGACAATGGCTGACCTTCTCGAAA
This sequence comes from Coriobacteriales bacterium, assembly GCA_017515595.1. GTDB lineage: Bacteria > Actinomycetota > Coriobacteriia > Coriobacteriales > UMGS124 > RGIG5691. The sequence continues at coordinate 26,419 of JAFWFL010000064.1, read as the reverse complement.
CTAAAGCCGCCATTCTTGCAGCAAAGGAGCAAAGCGATCTCCCCATTTTTGCAACCATGACTTTTGGAGAAGACGGCCGTACGTTTTTGGGAACGACGCCGCAGGTAGCGGCAACGACCCTCAGCGCTTTGGGAGCAGATTGCATCGGTGCAAACTGCTCGCTGGGTCCTGCAGACATCGCTCCTTTGGTAGAGCAAATGCTGCCCTACGCAAATTGCCCGGTTATGGTCCAGGCCAATGCAGGCTTGCCGCACGTAGAGAACGGAGCCACTGTTTATTCAGTATTGCCCCGGGAATACTGCGAAGCGGTTGCTCATATGGTTGACGCCGGCGTGACGGTAGTGGGAGGTTGTTGCGGCACTTCTCCTGAATACATTTCTGAACTTCGCGATATTCTTGCTCAGAGAACGCCGCGTAAGTGGGCATATGAGAAGGATCTTAAGAAAGTTTTTAATAAAGATGATGACCCCGAGGGGGAAGGTGCTCCTGATTTGCCTCGTCTTGTGCGGAGTGACTTTTGCGTAACAAGCGCTCAGGAATTGGTATCATTGCCCATGGGTTTTGTGGGCGTCATTGGTGAACGCATTAACCCCACCGGCAAAAAGCGCATGAAAGAAGCTCTGCGTTCAGGCAACTATGATTTCATAATGCAGGAAGCGATTAACCAAACCGCAGCAGGAGCACAAATTCTCGACGTTAATGCCGGTCTTCCCGAGATTGACGAGAAGACAAGTCTGGTAAGAATGGTGACAGAGCTTCAGGGTATAGCTACCTGTCCTTTGCAAATAGACTCAGCGACTCCCGAAGCGCTTGAAGCTGCCATTCGCCTGTATCCCGGCAAGCCTATCATTAATTCAACAAATGCTAAAACTGAGGTACTGAATACCGTAGTGCCGCTTGCAAAGCATTATGGCTGCGCATTGGTAGGCCTTACTATAGATGAAAACGGCATTCCTCAAACAGCTCAGGAACGTTTTGCCATAGCCCAGAAGATTGTTGCTGCGACCGATGCAGCACAAATACCGCGGCAGGATATCGTTATAGATTGTCTTGCGATGGCTGCCTCAACAGACCAGCGGGCTCCGCACGAAATTCTCAAAGCAATCAGCCTTGTGAAAAACGGCCTGTCCGGTGTACGCACGGTTTTGGGTGTGAGTAATATCAGCTTTGGCCTGCCCTACCGAGAACTGCTCAATGCAACTTTCTTGAGCGCTGCTTTTGCCGCGGGACTTGATCTTGCAATTATTAACCCGCTTTCGCAGCGTTACATGGATGTCGTCTCAAGCTGGCGTGCCCTCAGCGGAGAAGACGCTATGTCAAGCTCATATATAGAGATATATGCTCCCCGAGAAGCCCGCGAAAAAGCAGCCGCAGCACAGGGTGTAACAGGCAGTGCCTTAAAAGAAAACCCGCAGGGTACAGTGTCTGCAGGTTCTGATTCTTCTGCGAGAGAAACCGCCGGAACGCCCCAAGATGCAGCCGGGCTTCTCCGCGATTATATTTTGACCGGTCGCAAAGACCCGGTTTCTCAAGTGGTTAAAACGCTTTTGCAGGATCATGATCCGCTCGATATTGTGAACAGCATGCTCATACCTGCGCTTGATACCGTAGGAGAGCGCTTTGAGAAAGGCGTATTCTTTTTGCCCCAGCTAATGGCAAGCGCCGAGGCAGCAAAAGCCGGTTTTGAGACTATTCGTGAAAACACGACCCAGAGCGTTTCTGCCGCTAAAGGAAAGTTTGTTTTGGCGGTTGTCCAGGGAGATGTGCACGATATTGGTAAGAATATCGTAAAGATGCTGCTTGAGAACTATGGCTACGAGGTTATTGACCTTGGCCGCGATGTCGCGCCGCAAACCGTTGTTGATGCCGTAATCAAGCATCAAGCCAAGCTCGCGGGTCTCTCGGCGCTTATGACAACAACCATTCCTGCCATGGAACAAACTATAGCCCTTCTGCACAAAGAAGTACCTGAATGCAAGGTAGTAGTGGGAGGCGCTGTTTTGAACCCTGAGTACGCGGCAATGGTTGGAGCAGATTATTACGCCAAAGATGCTTCAGAGACCGTTCGCATAGCAGCACAAGTGTTGTAAATCATGGAGCCTCTGTGTTTGAGAAATCTCTTCTTGCAATCAAAGGCTAGAGAGCGTAATATTCACAAGTCAATGTGCCCACGTGGCATGAAGCGGGATTGGATCCCCACCTTGCGGCGCTTTTAAGTAGCTGTCTGGTAGAATATGATAACTCATGATATGCTTTATGTTGTCTCATTATTCTCCCGGCATGCTTACGTGCCGGGAGTTTTTTGTGGATGGATTCTTCCAAAGAGTTTTTTGGTTTGAGTGGAGGTGTTACGCATAGCTAAGCCCGAAGAACCTCGCGTAAACGAGGACATCCGTGCAACGCAGTGCCGGCTCATTGGGGTCGACGGAACACAGTTTGGTATCTTTGATATTAAAGATGCCCTGCGCATTGCCGAGGAGCAGGGTCTTGACCTGGTTGAGATTGCTCCAAATGCAGAGCCGCCTGTGTGCCGCGTCATGAATTATGGCAAGTACAAGTATGAGCAGGAAATTAAGGCAAAGGCCGCTCGTAAGAACCAGGTAAAGATCGATGTTAAAGAGATGAAGTTTCGTCCTAAGATCGATACCGGCGATTACGAGACAAAGAAGCGCCACGTTATGCGCTTTTTGGCACAAGGAGCAAAGGTTAAGATTACCATTATGTTCCGTGGTCGCGAGATGGCACATCCCGAGCTTGGTCTGAACATGCTTGAGAAACTCGCCGAGGATCTCAAAGATGTATGCACGGTTGAGCAGCAGCCTAAGCTCGAAGGCCGCAACATGCATATGCTCGTTGCGCCTTTGCGTGATCGTCCAAAAATTGCTTTGTCTGATATCGCAGATGACGATATTGATGAAGCATCTGAAGAAGAGTGAGTACAATTGAGGCTTTAAGCCTCGTACTGCTTGGTTAAAAGACCTAAAGGAGATTAGTAATGCCCAAGATGAAGACTAACAAGACGGTAGCAAAGCGCTTCCGCAAATCTGGCACAGGAAAGCTTATGCATATCCAGCCAAACAAGCGTCACATCCTTACCAAGATGACCCGCAAACGCAAGCGTCAGCTGCGCGGCCTTGGCTCACTCAAGAGCGCCAAGCAGATTCAGTACGTAAATTCAGTAATCGATAAATAATTATCGCCGCGAGTTGTATAAGTCTTTTGTGTGCGATTTGATTTTAAAGTAAGGAGTGACCATTTATGGCACGTATTAAGCGCTCAGCTAACGCAAAGAAAAAGCGTCGTCGTATTCTCAAACTTGCTAAGGGTTATTATGGTGCGCGTTCACGCCATTATCGTGTAGCTAAAGAGCAGGTACGCCACTCGCTCATGTACATGTATCGCGACCGTCGCAACAAGAAGCGCGACATCCGTCGTCTCTGGATTACCCGCATTAACGCCGGTTGCCGCATCAATAGCATGAGCTACTCACAGTTCATCTATGGCCTGAACCTTGCCGGCATCAAGCTTGATCGCAAAGTTCTTTCTCAGATGGCTATTGAGGATCCCCAGTCATTCGCCGACCTCTGCGGCATTGCCAAAGACGCTGTTGCCAAGGCTCGCGCATAAGCACTGCAACGTTTGATTGCATAACTTCCAATACCCGCCCCCGTGGCGGGTATTTTTGTTTCGGGGTATCAGGAAGGTCTTAGGAGAACAGCTCTTACGATACTTTTTGAGTATGTGAAAAGGGGACCGGGTACACATGTCATCCTCCGCTTTAGCCTCATAAAAACGCTCCGGACGAAATGTGTACCCGCCCCCCTTTTCACATACTCAAAAAGTATCGTAAGAGCTGTTCTCCTAAGACCTTCCTGATACCCCGAAACAAAAAACGCCCGTTGGGCTGAGTACCAACGGGCATGATGAGGTAAATGGTGGAGATGAGGGGATTCGAACCCCCGGCCTCTGCCTTGCGAAGGCAGCGCTCTCCCAACTGAGCCACATCCCCAAAAGAGCTGTGTTATTCTTGCAGGACGTCAGAACAATGTCAATGTGAAAAACCGCAAGATGACTCTTGTTCAAAAAAACGCCATGCAGAGTGAAGCCCAACCCCCGCGAGTGCTAGGAATGGCCCACCTTAAAAGGTGGGTGCCCGCAGTGCGTATTCTGGCTTCTGTAGCAACAGCTACCGATCCCCATATCCCGCAACTAGCAGAGGCTCCCTGCAACAATGTGTCGGCCCACCGCAGCAAGAAAGCGAGGGTTGAGACATACACAAGTATAGCGCTCTTATATACTAACATGCACGAGGATTTTAACTTTTTGCAATGTGAATTTGCCGAATAACCCGTTTCGCATCTTCAACCTTATCTTTCTTTCTTCCGGCTCTTGAGCAAAGAGCTGCCGTTTGAGCTCAAAATTAACCATTCATAGCCTGTATTCCTACATAGAACGTTCAAGCATGTGTCGATACGGTTGCAAAAGGGCAAACGTCACAATGTAAACACTTTATTTAACGATCTCCCGGGTAAACTAATGAGTCTAAAGCGAGATGTTTCGGTTTTTCTTCCGAACTCGTATATAGAATGGAGCTTTTTATGAGCAACAACAAATCAGTTCGTGTACGTTCGCTAGTTACAACGTTGGGAGTTTCGTTTGCCCTTGCGGTTGCAGGGTTAGGCATGGTGCCGGTAACCTCTTGGTCTGAAGAGCCTTCTCCTGATGCAGTTGGTCAGGTAGACGGCGAATCTCCAGAGAATCCGCAAGATGGCGAAGGAACACCGGGAGAATCAGACGACAACCAAAATGATGGCCAGGAGAATGGCGAAGATGGCCAACTTGGGGATGAAACACCGGGAGTTGGTGAAGACCCTGAAGGGGAGCCTGAGCCAGAACCGGAACCTGAGCCCGAGCCTGAACCTGAGCCCGAGCCTGAACCCGAGCCCGAACCTGAACCGGAACCAGAGCCTGAGGTTGTTTGGACACCTGAGCCCGAACCTGAACCGGAACCGGAGCCCACACCTGAGCCTGTAAAGATTACCGACAGCGTAAACGAAGCTCTCGTTTTAGCTGCAAGTGCACAGGAACTCCAGGACAAGGCTAAGGCTGTTACGCAAACCGTTCAGGTAGTTGTTCCTTCAGAGAATAAGATCGAGAATGCAAACACGTTATTCTCGGCAATTAACAATGCCCGTGCGCAAGTTGGCAACAGTGCTCTTTCGCGCGAAGATGCTCTCGACAAGGCTGCATATATCCGTGCTTATGAAAGCATAATTGCAGAGTCAGATATCCGTCCTGACGGCAGTGTGTTTAACACGGCAGATACCTCTCACAGGGCTCAGTATGAATGGGTTGTTATTGGCGAGAACGGCTCGGCCCGCGATGCCAATGAAGTTGCTGCAGGTCTTTTGACGCTTGTCAACAATGCCCAGCTTACCGGAGTAGGCGTATCTTGTGTTATTGACGCTATGGGCCAATATCACTGGGTAGTGCTTGCAACAGCCACAACCGAGCCTCTGCCGCCTGCTAACCCAGATCAGAATCAGCAAAACCAAATTCCGCAACCGGTTGTCTCATTAGCGGCGCAAAACGCTGGTCTTTATACGGATCAAGATGAAACCGTGCTCGATGTCAAGACATCAACGATACTCCAGGTAGCAGGCTATACATATGGTTCAATAGAACTCAATGGAATGAATGAATTCAATGAAGCGAATAAGCTTGAATACAATAACATTGACGTTCTGTTTAATGCCTCAATGCTGAGCTGGGCATCGAGCAACTCCGCAGCGGCTCAGGTTCAGGCAGATGCCACAGTAACCGGTACAGCAGCCGGCAGCGCAACAATTGTTGCTTCTCATTCGGTGCTGGGTTCTGTTGAATTTCCTGTTACGGTTATGGGCGAGCTGATTTCGCTTGAAGACTGCGTAATTACCGGTATTGAGAAAGAATACGCTTATACCGGTGATCAAATTGTTCCGTCATTTAAGATTCAGGATGCAAGTTATACTGAGATTGACCCCGGCGAGTATTATTTTGAACTCTATAACAATGTAGAACCCGGCGAAGCCACTCTTGTAGTGTTTGCACAGGAAGGTTCTACTGTCATAACCGGGTCAAAGGCCGTTACTTTCCAAATTGCAGAAGCGCCGGTCCTTACAGTCTTGGTTCCGAGCGTTATGGGTCTTGACGGTGAGTCTGCGGTTGAAACCTTGAGAGCGGCGGGTTTTAATGCATCTGATGTTATTGAGGGCGAGCCTGCTCCTACAGAAGAAGAAGTAGGCCTTGCATATGCTACAAATCCTGCTGAAGGTACTGAGGTTGACCCGTCCGTAACAGCGGTTATGGTCACCGTATATGGCCAGCCTGTACCGGTAGTAGTTCCTGAAACTACAGACCAGCCAGAGGAGAATCAGCCTCCGGTTGATGAGAACCAGGGTACAGAGACAGATATCCAGGATGAAGTTGATAATACCAATATGACGGTAGAAGGTGAGCCGCAGCCTGGTACACAAGAACCTGTAGACTCTGAACCAACTCCTGCCGATGATCAGAATCAGCAGGTTTCCGATGGCTCTTCTGATACGCCTGAGCCAGTCACAACTCCGGATTCTACAGACAACAACACCCAGGAACCTTCTGATGTTCCTCCGACAGATCCTGACAACAGTGAGACGCCACAAAGCGACGACACTAATGTTCCTAATGATAACTCTGAGCAGCAAACAACCGAGCAGCAAACAACTGAGCAACAAACCTCTGAGCAGCAAACAACTGAGCAGCAAACGACTACTCCGGCTGATGCCACACAAACAAACACAGATGCCGAGAATACCACGCCTCAGGTTGAGAATAAGACCATTGATATCTCAAAGAGCTCATTTACTATCGCACCTATCTCTGATCAAACCTATACCGGTTCTGAGATCAGGCCTGCGCTGAGCGTGGCTGACAGCCAGACCCGCCTTGTTGAGGGCACAGACTATACGGTTGCTTATGAGAACAATGTAGCAATTGGTCTCAATACTGCCCGCGCTATTGTTACCGGTAAAGGCGCTTACTCCGGTACTTTGACCGCGACATTTACCATCAAGGGCAATCTCGCCCAGGCAAGCGTATCGCTTCCCGGTACCTATGACCTTACTTATAACGGAGAACCACGTGTTCCCGTTCCCGAGGTACGTCTTGTAGGTAACACACTCCTCACGGTTAACTCTGATTATACTGTTAAATACAGCAACAACGTGAATGCCGGCATTGCTCAGGCAACGGTCACCGGTACCGGTTTGTACTATGGCGAAGTTACCATTAATTTCACCATTATGCCCAAGAGCATTAAGGGTTCTCAAACAAGCCCCATTGCTGCAATGGTTTATAATGGAATACCTCAGACACCTTCATTTACCGTTACCGACGGTACAAAGGTTTTGATGCTCGACCAGGACTATACGGTAGCTTATAACAATAATGTAAATGCTGGAACCGCTCATGTCATCATTACCGGTATGGGTAATTATCGTGACAGCTTGGAGACCACCTTTGTTATTAACAAGGTTGAGATGAGAAGCGCCACCGTTATCATGCCCAACATGATTTATACCGGCAATCCTCTGTACCCGCATCCTGAGTCAGTAACTGTGGGCAACATGGTTCTTCAGGAAGGCGTGGACTATGACATTGTAGGTTACGGTAATAACGTCCAGCCGGGCGATGCTCAGGTTACGCTCCAGGGCAAGGGTAACTTCACCGGTGCCAAGGTTGCCAACTGGAAGGTTGTACAACAACAGCAGGGTGGCGGTACAAGCCCCAATGCAGGCAATACGCAGACATTACCTCAGACTGGCGACGACACAAATCCCGCTTTGATAATTGGCGGTATTGCAGCAGGCGTTGTCTTAATTGGCGCAGGAACCGGTTTGGTAATTTATAATCGCAAAAAGCGCAATAAGTAAGGCAAAATAAGGATTTGTATTGCCCAAAGTATTTTAAAACAGGGGGACGTAAGCAAGCGCTGCGTCCCCCTGTTTGATAAGCTCCTTGGGCTTTTCTTGTGTTTGCGGTATTACAAATGTCAATATGTAGTATCATATACATTTATGAGTTAGAACGCGACGACGCTATGACAGGATTGGCATGAACGACTGGTATACGTACCTTATCCTCTTTTTGGTGGGATTATTGGTCACAATACTGACCACCCCGCTTGCTAAGCGTATCGCATGGAAGGTAAACGCAGTAGATTATCCAAGCGCATGGCGCATTAATAAACAGGCGACACCTCGCGTGGGAGGTATCGCTATTTTTCTGGGGCTTGCCGGAGCCTTAATTACGCAATACGTGGGTACGGTATATTTTGATTGGCCCGTTGTTTTTATTCCGCATCCGTCCATGGTTATCGAATATCGCATGCTGGCTGTATCGGTACTTGTGATGTTTATGGTTGGATTTTTGGATGATGTATTCTCACTTAAACCTTTAGTGAAGTTTGCCGGTCAAACTGTTGCCGCCATTATTGCGGTAGCAAGCGGACTTGTGATTTATGAAATTGTGGATCCTTTTGGATCAGAAGCAGCTCTTAACATTGGATGGATTGCTTACCCAATAACCGTGCTCTATCTGGTTGCATTTGCAAATATTGTCAATTTAATTGACGGTCTCGACGGCCTTGCTGCGGGTATCAGCGGAATCGTTTCGCTTTCGCTTTTTGTGATTGCCATTATGTTTGGACGTCCTGATGCCGCGGCGCTTTCGATCGCCCTAGCTGGCTGTTGTCTGGGCTTTTTGCGGTATAACTTTCATCCTGCTAGTATTTTTATGGGCGATTGTGGCTCGAATACGTTGGGATTTTTGCTGGGTATAGTTTCGCTTTTGAACGTATCGAGGACCGCGGCATTAACTACGATTCTTGTCCCTCTGATTTTTGCGGGCGTGCCCATAATAGATACGTTTGCAGCTATTGTAAGACGCACGCGCGGACACATGAGCATTGCCCAGCGCGATAAAGGGCACATTCAGCACAGGCTTATGCAAAGAGGGTATGACCAGCGCAAAGCCGCTATGTTTGTGTATGCCTGGAGCGCATTTTTGTCGATAGGAGCAATTCTCATTACTCAGGTAGATGTAATCGCGCGTATTGTAATTTTCATTATTTTACTTCTGGCCTCGTTCTTGTTTGTGCACAAGCTCCACCTTTTTGAGCCCGTTCTCAGGCATCACTATAACAAGGATACCCAAACTGACGAAATCCTTCCGGCAGATAGCCCGGTATTTAAAGAAGAAGAATCAGCCGAGAAATAAATGCGTGCATATTGTGCGAACTTAAGGGGTTTCTTGTTGCAGCTTCATTGAAGCATGATTATAGATGTATATTATCGCCCATTATATTCACTATTATGCAAGGAACGCTTATGAATTACACACCAATGAATATTCCTTCTGATGATCCGTTTGTCTGCGAAACGATTGACGGTGGTGTCTGTGCGGCGCGCGGGTTTAAGGCAGGCAGCGTGCATGCCGGGTTCAAAAAGAATACTGATCGCTGTGATCTTGCGGTAGTTTGTTGTGATCACGGCGCAACCGCTGCGGGAGTATTTACCCAGAATATATTCTGTGCCGCACTGGTACAGTTTGACCGCGAACAGCTTGCTGCGGGCGGTCAAATACGGGCAGTTGTTATTAATGCGGGAATTGCAAATGCCGCAACGGGTACGGTAGGTCTCAAAGCAGCACAGGATACAGCAGCAGAAGCTGCAGTTTTGGCGGGTTGTTTGGAATCCGAGGTGCTGGTTGCAAGCACAGGTGTTATTGGAGTGCATTTGCCGCTTGATGTTATGAAAGCAGGGCTGCCCAATGCTTTTGCTAAGTTGGGCAATGACGCCCAGGAGCATGATCTTGCATCTGCCCGTGCTATTATGACAACCGATACCGTGCCAAAACGCTGTGCGATTCAATGGCGCGACCCCAAAGGTGTTCTGTGTACACTCGGAGGTATGTGCAAAGGTTCAGGCATGATCAGTCCCAATATGGCAACTATGATTTGTGTTCTTACAACTGATGCTGCCATTGAAGCCGGCCCTTTGAACAACGCTTTGCATAAGGCGGTTAACAGATCATTCAACCTTGTTACCGTTGACTCCGACACTTCCACAAATGATACCTGTGTTATTCTTGCCTCGGGCGATTCGGGTTCAGATCTAATTATCGGAACGCATGATGAAGCCTATGCCGAGTTCGAAAGAGCGCTTATTTATGTATGCGAAAACCTTGCACGTCAAATAGCTGCAGACGGAGAGGGAGCAACAAAGCTCGTAAATATTTATGTTACGGGCGCCGCAAGCCAGGAAGATGCAGATATTGCTGCACGCACCGTTGCAAATTCTCCGCTTGTTAAGACCGCGATTGCAGGCCATGATGCCAACTGGGGCAGGATTGCCGCTGCCTTGGGACGCTCGGGTGCCGCATTTGACCAGAATAATGTCAATATTGATATTATGAGGATGCCGGTTTTGAGACAGGGACTCCCGGTACCTTTTGATGAGCAAGAAGCTCTTGCCCGGTTTGAGGATCCCGAGATTTTGATTGCCTGCGACCTTGGCGCGGGCGCTTATGGAGCACATATGTGGACTTGCGATTTTACGCATGAATACATTTCTATTAACGCAGATTACCGTAGCTAAAGAAGGAAACATGACCACAGAAAACAATTCTCTCAATGAGATGCAGCGCGCTGATGTAGCGGTCGCAGCCGAGCATGCACGTATTTTGACTGAAGCTCTTCCCTGGGTAAAGGCTATGGCCGGCACTACCGTTGTAATCAAGTACGGCGGAGCAGCCATGGTTGACGCATCTTTGCGTGCTGCCGTTATGGAAGATATCATGCTCATGAAAGCTGTGGGCGTTAACCCCATTATTGTTCACGGCGGTGGCAAAGATATCTCGGCTCTCGTAACCGCACTTAATCTGCCGTCCGAGTTCAAAGATGGTCTGCGTGTTACAACTCCCGAGGTCATGCGTATTGTAACCATGGTGCTTGCAGGTAAGGTAAACGAGGAACTCGTGCTTGCGCTCAATGCGCACGGACCTTTGGCTATTGGCCTCTCGGGTGTTGACGGGTCTATGGTGCACTGCGAGATTCCTGATCCTGAGCTGGGCCGTGTGGGCAAAGTTGTGATGGTTGATACTGATCCCATTACAACACTCCAAAAAGAAGGTTACATTCCGGTTGTCGCAAGCGTTGGCGTAGGGCCTGACGGACAGGCAGTTAATGTAAATGCCGACACCTTTGCTGCAGCGCTGGCCCGCACCTGTAACGCTTCTAAAATTGTCTTTATGACTGATGTCGACGGCCTGTATCGGGATTTCTCCGACAAATCAACGCTTATCAGCCGTCTTACGGCTGCTGAGGCACATGAGCTTATTGACTCCGGAATCCTTGCCAAGGGTATGATCCCCAAAGTACGTGCCGCAGTGGATGCTTTGGATGGCGGAGTAAGCCGTGCACATATTTTGAACGGGACCATGGAGCACGCACTTGTGCTCGAGCTGTTTACTGATTGTGGCATTGGTACCATGATTACCGGGTCTGCAGATGACCTGTACCGTCATGATGTAGCGGCACGTGTATCGCGCAGCGCATTGAATTAAGAACTAAGGAGCTATGAAGATGGACAACGAATTTAAGACGGCCCAAGCCCTCGAAGACCAATATGTCATGCACACATACGGCCGTTCGCCTGTACTGTTTGAGCATGGTGAAGGCGCCAAGCTCTATGATACGTCCGGTAAAGAATACATTGACTTTCTCGCCGGAATTGCGGTGTGCCCCCTGGGACATGTGCATCCGGCAGTAACTGCCGCCATTCAAGAGCAAGCCGCAAAGCTTTTAACAACTTCAAACTACTTCTATGCGCAGAACCGCGCCGAGGTTGCTCAAAAACTGGCCTGCCTTGCCGGTGAATCATATGGTTGGAAGACCTTCTTTGGCAATTCTGGCGCTGAGGCAAACGAGTGTGCCATGAAGATTGCCCGTCGCTACGGTATTGAGCATAAAGGTCCCGACTGTCAAACAATTATCACACTCAAAGGCTCCTTCCACGGCCGCACCATGGAGACCCTTGCCGCAACCGCGCAGGACTGGCTCCAGGACCCGTTTAAACCAATGCCTCAAGGCTTTGTATCGGTCCCGCGCAATGATTGCGCCGCTCTTGACGCCGCAATTGATGAGACAGTCTGCGCCATTATGCTCGAGCCCATCCAGGGTGAATCAGGTGTATGGCCCATGGAAGACGAGTACCTGGCCCATATTCGCCAGGTGGCAGATGCCAATGATATTCTCGTCATTTTTGACGAGGTACAAACCGGTCTCTTCCGCTGCGGAAAGCCGTTCTGCTTCCAAACCGTAGGAGAAGCTTGTGTGCCTGATATCATGACGCTCGCAAAGGGTATCGCCAACGGTGTTCCCTGCGGTGCCTGCATGGCCCGCGGCGAAGCAGCCAACATGCTCAAACCCGGTATGCAAGGCTCAACCTTTGGCGGCATGCAACTAGCCATGGCAGCAAGCCGTGCAACCCTCACCAATCTCGAAAGCATAAAAGCAGACGAGCTCGCGGCCGAGAAAGGCGCATACCTGCGCGAACAGCTCGCAACTGTTTCTTACGTCAAAGAAGTCCGCGGCAAAGGCCTCATGGTAGGCGCAACAATCGAGGGCCATGACGCCCACGACATCGTAAATGCCATGCTCGACAAAGGTTTTGTAATCAACGCCTGCAACGCTACCGTATTGCGCTTCTTACCACCCCTCATAATTGAGCCGGCTCAGATAGACGCCATGATAGCCTGTCTCAAGAGTCTGGCCTAATAAACAGCCCTTTTTGCCAGAGCGAGTCAAATGACCTGTCTCCTGACTCGCTCACCCCCCTGGCACAAACAAGAAAATTTTTAAACTTAAAGGGGCAGGGATACATAACGTTCAGAGCGTTTTTATAAGGCGAGAGCGATGAACGTTATGTATCCCTGCCCCTTTAAGTTTTTTAGAATTTTCTAAAGGAGTGGGTAAGCAGTAAAGTGGGCCTATAAGCCGGGTTCTGTCGTGGGTGGTCATTTATCTTGGACGTACGTTGCCGCACGTCTCTTCTCAGGCAACCCGGATACAGGTCGGGCCAACCTATAGTATCCCTATTTGCCCTTTCTCCGGATGGGGCTTGCCAAGCCGTATTGTTACCAATACGCTGGTGCGCTCTTACCGCACCGTTTCAGCTTTTCTCGACAAAGAATTGCCGGGAGTCTTCTTTTCTGTGGCGCTATCCGTCGGGTCACCCCGCCCGGCCGTTAGCCGGCATCCTGCCCTGTGGAGCCCGGACTTTCCTCACCGGAGGCTGCTGCCTCCCAGCGCGATCACCGAGCCCGCTTTACTGCGAGGTGTCATTGTACTCAAAAAATGACGGAAGGGAACTTATTTCTAAAAACTACAGTCCAAAGGCATATATCACGATGCCGCCAATAATCAATGCAAGGGCAAGAAGCTTCTTTTTGGTCATACGCTCTTTAAAGATATACACACCAAAGAAAGTGACGTAGATATAACCGGTTGCTTCGAGGACCGGGCCCAAAGAAAGGGGGATGCCCCGGTAGGCAAAGACGGCGAGAAGCGTGGTTCCAAAAAAGAGAATGTATGCAAAGATAACGAGTGGATTTAAGTACTCTTTGATGGGGGAGTCATACGTTTTGTTGGCGCTCTTTTTGAGAAGTACTTGCGAAACAGAGCCAATAAAAACACTGATGAGAAGTAAAGCTACATAGCCCCAGGATATCTCAGCCATTAGCTCACCTCATTTGAGGAATCGCTGCTCAGCGTGTCTTCATCTGAGGCAGGAGAATTCAAAGGTAGAGGTGCGGCTTCTGCTTTTGATAAAGAGGCTTCTGCTTCTTCCTGCATGCGGCCGTCTTCTATGGCAAAGAGCACAATCCCTGCCATGATGACAACAGCGCCAATGAGCATGGGTAACGTTACGCCTTCGCCAAAGAAGATGAGACCAAAGATAATTCCCCAAATTATTGTGACGGCTTTATTGGCATATGCGGTGGTAAGAGGCATACGCTTGATGATCTGCTGCCATCCCAGGGCATATATTGCGAGAATAAAAAGAACCGCTCCATAAAGAGCTATGAACGCAGGGCTCAAAAACTCAACTTGAGCAGCATATTTACTTGCGACGTTGCTCAACGAATAAAAGGCAAGCAGCAGATGCAGTGCAAGCAGGACTTTTACAGAAGACTTCATGTTGGTTCCGGTGCCTATGAAACCGGTGCTGATGCATCAATATTATCGAGCAAGCTTTCTTTGGCGGTGCGGCTTGTCTCGGCTTGCTTAAGAGGAGCGGCTTCTGCGGGCTTCTCGGCATAATTGAGCTCAGTTCTTACGAGATATTGGGGCGCTCCGTTGAGACTCAGGTAGGCACGGCCAATGTATTCGCCAATAAGGCCGAGCATGCTCATAATGAGGCCGCCAATAATGAGCTGGAGACAAATGATACTCGTCCAGCCTGACTCGACGTCTGCTCCTCCCAGAAGCTTTTTAATAGTGACGGCAATGGTAATGATAAAGCCCACAACAGCGCAAAAGATACCAAGAGCAGTAGCCAGACGCAGCGGTTTAATAGAAAAAGCTGTGAAGCCGTTGAGCCATAAGCCCAAGAGCTTATGGAGAGTATACCCGCTTTCGCCCTGCTCGCGGGCTTTATGCTCAACCGGGACGTTTATAATGCAGCCGGCGCTTCTGAGCATAAGACCGTCTACATAGGGGAACGGTCCCGAGTATTTAATAACGTGATCTATAACTTGACGCTTTGCGGCAATATAGCTCGAGAGATAAAGACCTTTTGGCTTGCGCAAAAGAACGCGGGCCATAAGGTCATTCAGGTAGCTGCCAATGCGCCTAAAGCCATTTGCAAACTTGTCATGGGGATAATCGGCATAAACGCAGTCTACCGTATCACTCAAAGCGTCTACCAGTTTAAAAGTTTCATGCGGAGGAGTCTGGCCGTCGTCATCAAGACAGATTACAATATCTCCGCTCACATGGTTAAAGCCGGCCATAAGGGCAGCGTGCTGACCAAAATTGTGCATGAGGCAAATGCCTTTAACGCGCGCGTCATGAGAGCAAAGCTCTTCTATAAGATACCAGGTGGCATCCGGGGGATTGTCGTTTACCAGAACAATCTCGCAGGTATAGCGCCCGTCCTGTTCAACGGTTGTAAATATCTCCTGAACAACCGCAGCGAGTGTTTGTTCGCTGTGGTAGCACGGTATAACAAAGCTGAGCATTGATGCCATGAAACCTTCTCGATTCTTTAAAACCGGTTCGCGCATGAAATTATAACTTAATGCTGCGCAGAATGTCACTGAGTTGAGGACATACACATTCTGCGGTTTTTTGTGTCAGAGGGAAGTTTACTATACGTTGGTCCATAGAGAGCGCTCCAGGGTACTGATTATAGTTTTCGAACATAGGCGTCACACAAGGATACCAATCGCTAACCGGAAGCCCCTTGCCAAGGCAGGCTTTAATAAAAGCCTCGTGAGCCTGAGGGGCCACAAAGAAGGTAAGACGCCACGGTACGGCTCCGGGCGAATAAGGATACATACCTTCAAAGAACGGAGCATCCATAAAACCCGAAGTTGTGAGTACTTTTTCGCAGCTGTGCAGAATACTCCTGCGCTGTGCAACCACCTCGTCAAGATGCGATACAGCCTCAAGAACGGTTTCTTTTTGGTGCGGCGCAAGGTTGTACAAAAAAGCATCGCGCGATCCCCGGTAGAATGCCCGGTAGATTTCAACATCAAGCTTGCGGTCAGGATTGTTACGCAGTACGCGGTAAAGTCTGCTAAAAAGTGTCTCGGTTTGCTCAATTTGGCTGTTCAGCAGTGGCAGGTCCCTAACCTGGTCTTCAAACCAGTTAAGTGGGTCATGCTCACTGGTAAGCATGCCGCCAAAACCGGCGTCAACCGGTTTTGCATAACCGGTGCTATAAATACAATAATCGCTCAGAGAACCTACAGGATACGCAGCCGAGGCGCCCATGGCGCTCGCGGCGTCTTCTATAAGTACTATATTTTTGTCTTTGCAAAGAGAAACAATACCTTCAAAATCGCTTACCGGTTCTCCGTACATATGCGGAACAAGCACTGCCTGCGGATTTGTTTCTGATACTGCCTCTTCTATGATGGGCAGCGTAATGTTTCCGTCGTGCGGGTTAACGTCGCAGAATGTAATGTTCCATCCGGCATAGAGCGCCGGATAAAGAGCAGCGTAACACACATTGGCGGGGGCGAGCAGCGTACCTTTTGTGCCGAGGTGCCTAAAGAGCGCATACAGGGCAGTAGCTGCACGTCCGGTTATGGCGCAGTAGGTAGGGGAGAACGGCATGATGAAATGAATCCTTTACTTATGCGTCGAGTGCTTCTCCAATAAGCACATACCATCCGGCACGGGTACTCGAGTCATGAGCGTTTCCTAAGAGGGAATAGTCCACGTCTCCGGCTTTCCAAATGGTCTCGGGATGCTCGCGTTTAATGGTTTCGAATTTCTCGACATCCTCTTGATTAAAGATAAAATGAGCCGAGGCTTTATGCGGTTTGCGGGCCGGCTTAAAGACAAGAGGGTTACCGCAGGCAACATCAATAACCATATCAACGTAATCATATCCGGTTGAGAGGTACACGAGGTCGCTTCCAATAAAGTCTCCGCCCATGCGGGCGCCAATCTCAATGAGTTTGATACTGCCGTCACTGTTGATCATAACCTCGCTATGCGAAGCCGAGTCTGTGACGCCCAAGCTGTTGAGAGCATGCTCAACCACTGCTTTGACCCGGTCATATGTTGCCTCGTCAAGATCTGCTGGCTCCTCGTGTCCGGTCTCAATAAAGTGAGGCGCACCGGTGGTGAACTTACGGGTAATTGCGAGGAAGTGGTGCACTCCGCCCTGGCTTATGTACTCAACGCTGAACTCTTCGCCCTCGGCAAATTCCTCAATGAGAGCTTTGTGTTCAAAACTCTGTCCATATGCTTCATCGAGCGCCTGCTCAAGTCCATTTGTATCATAGAGCTTGGTAATACCGCGGCTTCCGCTGCGATCAGTGGGTTTTACAATAATAGGCCAGCTAATGTTCTCGAGAATGACGTCGAGATTCGTTTCACTGTCTACCAAAAAACTTTTGGGACTCGGGTCGCCGCACTGCTCAAAAGCTTCGCGCATGGCATGTTTATTGGTGCTTTTTACTGTGCATTCCAAAGAATTGCCCGGCAAACCCAATGCGTTTGCAACATGGTTGACCGCAAGCGTAGCTACATCAGAAGCGATGGAGCAAATACCCACAATATTAAGGTCGCGGCAGACATCAATAATCTTATCGACCTCAATAATGCTAATGGGATGAAATACATCTGCGGCGGCTTCGCCCACATCATTGGCTGCCCACGCAAATGCATGAGTCTCAAAGCCGCGCTCTTTTGCCTTTTCAATGAGAGGCATCTGTAAATAGCTTGCGCCAATAATTGCAAGCCGCGGACGCTGGGTTGTGATTGTCATTATGCAAAGAATCCCTTCACTGCATCAATAACGGTAATACGCTCTTCTTCTGTCATACCATAGTACATGGGGAGACGGGCCAAACGCTCGCTTTCGCGCGTGGTAAAAGTGTCTGTACCGGCAAACCTGCCAAACTTCAGGCCGGCAGGGGCTGAGTGGAGCGGAATATAGTGGAAGACGCTCTGTACGTCATGATCTTTAAGGTAAGAAATAAACGCCGTTCGCTCTTCAAGATCACGCAGTTTTACATAGAACATGTGGGCGTTGTGCATACAATGCTCGGGCACATACGGAAGAGTGAGTTTACCCTCCTGTGCGAGCGGCGAAAACGCCTCGTAATAAGCATTCCACGTTGCAAGGCGGTTATTATTGATTTGGTCTGCGACTTCGAGCTGGGCCCAAAGGTAGGCTGCGAGCATATCGCTTGGCAGATAGCTTGAACCGTAATCTACCCAGGTATACTTATCTACCTGTCCGCGCATAAAGCGTGAGCGGTCAGTGCCTTTTTCACGCATAATCTCGGCTTGTTCGGTATACTGGGGATTGTTGATGAGAATGGCTCCGCCTTCGCCCATCGAGTAGTTTTTGGTCTCGTGGAAGGAGAGACAACCAAAATCGCCAATACTGCCCAAAGCGCGTCCCTTATAGGTTGCGAGCGGTGCATGAGCTGCGTCTTCTACTACCTTGAGTCCATATTTTTGCGCGATATCAAGAATAGCGTCCATCTCACAGCCTACACCCGCATAGTGCACAACGCAAATGGCCTTTGTCCTGGGAGTGATCGCGGCCTCAATAAGTTTCTCGTCAATATTCAAGGTATCAGGGCGTATATCTACAAAGACAAGCTTCGCTCCCGCAAGTACAAACGCGTTTGCGGTTGACGAGAAGGTAAAGCTTGGCAGAATGACTTCATCGCCGCGCTCGATACCGCACATAAGCGCCGCCATTTCTATTGCGGTGGTTCCGCTGGTTGTAAGCAGGCACTTTGGTGTATTAAAGCGGTCTTCGAACCATTTGGAACACTTTTTGGTAAAAGGTCCGTCGCCGCAAATCTTATGGGCTTCTGCTGCTTCTTTAACATATGAAAGTTCGGAACCAACATAAGGTGGTACATTAAATGAAATCATTGGCTGCCCCTCATAAAAAACACTGTACGTTAAACTTGTATATAATACTCCTTTCAGGTTAGAATATTGTTAAAGCTCATTATAGAACATATTATTAATTGATCCGTAACGAGTTCAGACGACGGGGTTAGATGAGGACCGGGGTCATGAAGGCTCTTTGGACGGTATACCGCCCTTTGATACAAACAAAAAACGCTCTGAACTAAATGTGTATTTGTTCCATCTCAAAAACTCAAAAAGGACCAATTGATAAAATCAAAAAGACTGATAATGCTGAGGACTCCGCTTTTGGCAGGGTTCAGGTCGGGAAAGGTGTTGGGGTAAGGTTATGGACCAGGCAATAGCACTGGGTACAGGGGATACATTATCTGAGAAGACAGCGAGGTTTTCTCGGTTGATGCATAACATACACGTTTTTATTGAATCGCGTCTTGGGTACCTATTGGTGTATACGCTGCTGTTTATAGCTACTTTGCTGCCTCAGGCTTTGGTGTGTATTATAAGCGGCACATCTATGGTTTGGCAGGTTGACGGCCTTTCCCAGCAGTATTTGTGGTTTGCTTACGCGCAGGAATGGCTGCGCGATTTGGTTGATGCGAGTGCCGAGGCCGGTTCTTTGGTAATTCCCATGTGGGATATGGGGAGCGGGTATGGTGTCGATGTTTTGTTTTCGATTGTGCCCATGTTTTTAAACCCTTTGTACTTTTTGGGATTGCTGACGCCACTCAGCTGGTCTGAAGCTGTCTTTCACCTAGGTATTATTCTTACTATTTTTATGGCCGGACCGGCGTTTTCTTTGTGGTGTCTCCATTGGAATACCAGCAGAGGTGCAACACTTGTTGCGAGCGTGGGCTATGTATTTGCCGGCAATGTTTTAGTGATGTATGTCCAGCCTTCTTTTGTGATTATGCTGGCAGTGTTTCCGCTTATACTGTGGACGGCTGACCGCATTTTTGAACACAAGAGTGTTGTCCCGTTTGTTTTGTGTATGACTTGGCTGTTTGCATACTCATATTATGATGCTTACATGGTATGCATCATGCTTTTGCTTTACTGCCTTGCCGTATATTTTGGCAAGTACGGCGTTTTGGAAAAGCGCCGTATGCTTGCCTTGAGCAAGTGGTTTTTATTGTTCATAGTTTGTCTAGTAATTACAATATTGATGAGCATGTTTTTGTTTTTACCTCAGCTGAGAGGCGTTTTGGGCATGGAGAGACTCTCGGTAGAGCGAGAGATTGATCTTTTATATAGCGGTACTTGGTATATTCGTTTTATAGCGGGTTTTGCAAGCCACGCGTGGCTGGGGGCAGATGCCTGGAGCGGGTTTAATGCGGTTCTTCCGCTTATTTTGGTAGCTCTGTTTGCATTTTGGCGTAAAAACCGCATGCTTTTGGCAATTGTAATCGGAACAACAATCATGATGACTCTCCCGGTTTTTGGGCAAATTATGAACGGATTCCAGTATCCGGCTGACAGATGGGTCTATGGTTACGATGCTGTTATGGCCTTTGCGACTGCGCGGTTATTGCCGGAGCTTTCGCAGTTGACATCAAGACAGCGGATTATAGGTGTTGTTTTAGGTGCTCTTTATGTTTTATACTGTGTGAGTCTTTTTTTCTCCGGTTGGCTCGTAATTTATCTTATAGCTGCAATTTTTGTTTTTCTGTTCGCTGTTTATATTAAATGGTTTGCAAAACCGGAGTGTTTACTGGGTGTAGCGGCACTATTCATGGTGGTGTCATGCGGATTCAGCGGAGCCGGGTTTTTACTTCCTATTGGCGATAATCAAATGGCAGTTGAGATTAAAAGCGGTCATTTGCTCTCGGACCATTTATCAGAAGGTGTTTCAGGCATTGTTGAAAAGGCTGTTTTGAACGGTACGTTTGATACCAATCAGCGTTATGACACAACTATTATAAAAGGTTTTGAGGTACAGAATACCGGACTTATTACAGATTACATGTCACCAAATTTCTATAACAGTATGTATTCAAGTAATGTAGCCCGTTTTCATTCACTCATGGGATTGCAGACTACCGCGTTCAGGTATGCATCTCTTAACAGCCGCACTATGTTGAGTACCCTTATGGGAGTAAAATATTATGCGGTGCCGTCACACGAAACATCAGCGCTGCCTGCCTTTTATGATGCGAGGAACCCGCTTGCATCGCAAACCTTGGAACATGGAGTCGAATATGGGCTTTACCAAACAGATAAGTCGCTGCCTTTGGCTTATTTTTACCGTCAGGCTATAACTGAAGATGAGTTTGTTAAAATTCCCATAGAAAAACGCGAGATGGCTCTCATGCAGTCTGCTGTCCTTGCGGACAAAGAAGTTATTGCCGAGTGTGGTTTGACAGCTGCCTCGCAACTTGAGCTTAATAGTAAAGAACTTGCATGGGAGTATGCTCAAATTGAGGGGTGTGAGATTACTGATACGGGTATTGTTGTCGGTAAAGGCGGTGGTTCAATTACCCTCAGCTATCGCGTACCCGCTAATTCAGAAGTATCAATATGCTTTATTGATCCCGTGTATGCAGATGAGCGTAAAAATCTCAGCATTGACTCTGAGGCGGACAACAGTCTTTTTCAGCGTGGTAAGCAATGGCTGCTGCATCATATGAGACGGGAACATGGAGTTATTGGCGTTGGTGTTGTAAGCCGTAACCGGTATGATATAACAGATATTGATAACGAGTTACAAGAGCAGTTCATTGGCTATGCCGATTGGCTTTATAATGCAGGTTATTTTGCTGAAGAAAGCAGCCAAACGGTTACAATTCTGTTTGACAAGGAAGGTTTTGTTATATTCGACAGGCTTTTGATTACTGCTGTTCCGATGGATAAATTTGACGGCTGGTACGAGGAGCTGGCTCAAAACGCCGTCCCTGACATTACGTTTGATACCAACACTATAACCTGCTCTGTAAATGCACAAAAAGCAGGCCTCTTATATCTGCCGGTTGCGTATGATGACGGCTGGACAGCTACGGTAGACGGTAAAGAGGCTTCTCTCGTGAAGGCCAATATCGCATTTATGGGCGTTCCTCTTGAAGCCGGTTCTCACGAGGTAGTTCTCACCTTCTGCACCCCCTGGTTTACAGAAGGTCTTATACTGAGCGCTGCCGGTCTCGTTTTCTTCCTTGTTTTCTGCGTCATTGTGCCAAGAATTACACATAATAGTGAATATACAAGGAAAAATATACAATAATCTAAATATTCTCACCGTAACACGTTACTATGTGCACGGTAAACTTTACGGATATCAACACAAGGTGTTTATGTGTTTAAGAGAAATGAGGCGATTGATTTGAATACTGTTTTGGCAGGCAGAGATCTTTTGCGTTTGCTTGATTTGACCCCTCAGGAGGTTGCTCTGATACTTAAGACGGCGGCTGAGCAAAAGGCTGCCTGGAAGAGTGGTATACACGAGTCTCCGCTGACGGGTACCTCGGTTGCCATTATTTTGGAGAAGCCCTCGTTCCGCACGCGCTCGTCCTTTGAGATTGGCGCCGCACGTTTGGGTGCGCACCCGCTTGTAATGGCAGATGACCACTCGGCCTTCTCGCGCGGTGAACCGGTAAAGGATACTGCCTGTATTCTCAGCCGTTTTTGCGAGTGTATTGTTCTGCGTACTTTTGAACAGTCAAAGGTTGAGGAACTCGCGCAATGGGCAGATGTTCCCGTTATTAACGCGCTTACAGATGACTACCATCCCTGCCAGGTCTTGGCTGATTTGCTCACTATCCAGGAACACCTTGGTGATGTGAGGAATCTCACAATGGCCTATGTGGGCGATGGCAACAACATGTCAAATACCTATCTTGAAGCCGGCGCACTAACCGGTATGAACGTGAAGGTATGCACCCCTGCGGGGTATGAAGTTTCTGCTGCCCTTTTTGATGAGTGCGTTGCGGCTGCACAAAAGTACGGTACCGGCGCTGAGCTTACCCAGCTCCATGACCCGCTTGAGGTGGTAAAAGGCGCGAATATTGTAGTGACCGATACCTGGACTTCTATGGGCAGCGAAGCCGAGCATGATGCCCGTCTTAAAGCCTTTGGGGGTTTCCAGGTAACTGATGAGCTTATGAAACATGCAGCGAAGGACGCAATTTTTATGCATTGTCTGCCCGCACACCGCGGCGAAGAAGTGACTGATGAAGTTATGGGCGCTCCTTACTCGGCAATTTATGATGAAGCCGAGAACCGCTTGCATGCGCAAAAAGCCGTTATGTCGCTTGTAATGGGCGTACCGGCAAGCGACGCCGCATGCGAATATGCGCGCAGTTTGTGGGGAGATGTTTTATGAGGGCACGCGACAGCCGTCAGGAAGCAATTTGCCAGCTTGTGCGAACCGAGCGCATAAAAACGCAAAAGGATCTTGTAAGGCGTTTGCATGAGATGGGTGTGGAGTGCACCCAGGCTACCGTTTCGCGCGATGTGGCTGAGCTTGAACTGGGCAAACTGCCTGATGGGAGTTATATTCTTGCAGTGGATCACAGGGTGCACCGCATGGTGGGCGATCTTGTGACCAAGGTAGCCCGTGCCGGCAACATTGTGGTGATTCATGCCATGAGCGGAGCTGCCCAGGGTGTTGCTGCAGCTCTTGATGAAGCGGGCAGCTCGGAAATTTTGGGCTGTGTTGCGGGCGATGACACCATTATGGCTGTTGCTGCAGATGATCAAAGCGCGCAGGCATTTGAAAAGCGTCTTCTTGACCTTATGAATGCAGACAATAACACGATGATTTTCCGTGATAATAATAATGAATAACAAAGTTTTGTAGTGTTAATAAGAAAGGAACATGTATGGCTCGTGAAAAATGTGTATTGGCGTATTCCGGCGGACTTGACACCTCTGTGTGTATCCAATGGCTTATTACCCAAAAGAATCTTGATGTTATTACGCTCCTGGTAAACGTTGGTCAGGAGGATGCTGACCTTGAGTTTTCGCGTAAAAAGGCGCTTAACTGCGGAGCTATTGAGTCAATAGTGCTTGACGTTCGCGACGAGTTTGCAGATGACATGTGCGTCAAAGCGATTGCCGCAAACGGTTTGTACGAGAATAAATATCCGCTTCTCTCGGCATTGTCACGTCCGCTTATTTCGAGGCATCTGGTGCGCGTTGCTCAGGAATACGGCGCCAAGTATGTTGCGCACGGTTGCACGGGCAAGGGCAATGACCAGGTGCGTTTTGAGGTTGCGGTACAGGCGCTTGACCCCGAGCTCAAGGTTATCGCTCCGGTTCGCGTATGGGATCTCCACACACGTCCCGAGGAAATTGCTTTTGCAGAAGCTCACGGTATTCCCGTAGAGGCCAAGAAGGGTAAGCTTTATTCAATTGATGATAACCTCTGGGGCCGCGCAATCGAATGCGGTATGCTCGAGGATCCCTGGAACGAGCCTCCGGCAGACATTTGGCGCATGACCTCTGATGCCGCAGACTGCCCTGATACTCCCACTGACGTTATTGTTGGATTTGCGGGCGGCAAGCCGGTATCCATTGACGGAGAAGCTCTGAGTGTCCGTGAGATTATTGAGAAACTCGACGAAATCGCAGGCAGCAATGGTTATGGCCGCCTTGATCAAATTGAGAACCGTCTTGTGGGCATCAAGTCGCGCGAGTGCTACGAGGTTCCCGGCGGTCTGGCTCTTATTACCGCACACAAGGCTTTGGAAGACCTCTGTGTAGAGCGCGATCTTCTGCACTTTAAGCTCTATGCCGAGCATAAGTGGGCCGAGCTTGTGTATTACGGTCTCTGGTATTCGCCGCTTAAGATGGCCCTCGACGAGTTCTTTGCCGCTTCACAGAAGTCAGTAAACGGCGAGGTCAGGCTGCGCTTCCTTAAGGGTACCTGCACCGTTATTGGCCGCAGGAGCGAGACGTCGCTTTATGACTATAACCTCGCCACTTATGAAGAAGGCGATACCTTTAACCGCGACTCTGCTGCCGGCTTTATTGAGCAGTGGGGTCTGCCTTCAAAGGTTTGGGCACGTTCGCGCAAGGCAAGCGGCGTTGAAGGACAAATCTAAGTATGGCAATGACATTGTTAATGGCTGACTTTGTGCTTTTACCTGCATCGCTTATAGCTCTTATTTATTTGCTCGTAAAGTATAAGCGCACCTATTGGCCCAGCAAAGATAAGCAGGAGTAAAAGCATGGCAGCTGACTTGCAAAACAATAATCCCACAAGCTTTGCAGCTCCAAACGGTGCGCTCTGGGGCGGAAGGTTCGAAGGCCGTCCCTCTGAGTTTTTGCAGGAATACGGAGCGTCGCTTCCCATAGATAAGCGCATGTGGCAGGAGGATATCCAAGGTTCTCAAGCTCATGCCACCATGCTTGCACAAGTTGGGGTTTTGAGCGAAGATGATAAAGCCGCAATTATTGACGGTCTCAACGCCGTAGCGGCTGATATCGCTGCGGGCAACTTTGTGTTTGATATCAATGATGAAGACATTCATATGAGTGTCGAGAAGTCTCTGACTGCGCGTATTGGCGCTGCAGGAGGACGTCTCCATACAGGCCGCTCACGCAATGACCAGGTAGCTCTTGACGCCCACCTTATTGCTCGCAAAATGGCCCGCGAGCTGCATGCAAAAGTACTCAAGCTTCGCGAAGCTTTGCTTGGGCGTGCCGAGCAGGAATTTGGCGTTGTAATGCCCGGTTATACGCACCTGCAGCGCGCTCAGCCCGTGCTGTTTTCGCACCATATGCTTGCTTATTACTGGATGTTTGAGCGGGATTGCAAACGTCTGCGCACAGCTTATGAAGCGGCAGACGTTTGCCCGCTTGGTTCTGCCGCTTTAGCAGGTACTACTTACCCTCTTGACCGCTCCTTAACAGCTCAGCTCCTGGGACTGAGTGCTGTAACACCTAACTCAATGGACTCAGTGAGTGATCGCGATTTTATGTGCGATCTTGTATATGCATGCGCCATGACACAAATGCACCTTTCGCGTCTTTGTGAGGAGCTTGTGCTGTGGAGCAGCGGCGAGTTTGGCTTTATTACCATGGATGATACCTATTCAACCGGTTCGAGCATCATGCCGCAAAAGAAGAATCCCGACTTTGCCGAGCTGACCCGTGGCAAGACCGGCCGGGTTTACGGTGATCTTGTAACACTGCTTACGGTGCTCAAGGGCTTGCCTCTTGCGTATAACAAAGACATGCAGGAAGACAAAGAGCCCACGTTTGATGCGGTGGATACCGTAGCCAATGCGCTTTATGCAGTAACCGGAATGATTCAAACCATGCGCGTGAACAAAGACCGTATGCGCACCGGCGCTGAGGGCGGCTTTATGTGCGCGACTGACCTGGCTGATTACCTGGTAGGCAAAGGAATGCCCTTTAGAGAGGCTCATAGCGTAGTGGGCGCCATGGTTTTGTGGTGCGAGAAGAACGGCAGAATTCTGCAATCGCTCAGCGCAGATGAGCTTCGTACATTCAGCGAGTTCTTTGATGACGATGCCCTTGAGGCAGTTGACGTCGAGAAGGTCGTGGCCAAGCGTACTACCCAAGGCGGCACCGGCCACGAGCCCGTACAAGAACAACTAAACCTTGCAAAGGAACGTCTCACAAAGGATTGCGCCTGGTAGATTGTGCCAAAGGGGATGTCTCAGGAGGCTGGCTCTTGCGATACCTTGTGAGTATGTGAGAAGGGGGCCGAGTACACATGTCATCCTCCGCTTTAGCCTCATAAAAACGCTT